>JAIQGI010000006.1 GCA_020072565.1 Terriglobia bacterium | reverse complement strand
AATTCTCCAGATTTTGAGCGTCACCTGTTTTGAGAAAACTTCGATTTATCAAATACTTACGGAATCAGCGCGCGAGCCGTCCAACGACGATTCCGGTAACCAATTGCAGCTATTCAACTTCTAATGGGACACTAGTGGACGCCACCCTATTTCCTGCCTGACTTGCCCCTAACTCGCCCATCGTGGCAGGAAATAGGGTGGCGTCCCGGTTTCCTAGAAGCTACCGAGCCGGGAAGGGACTCGATCGCTTATTTTATGGGAAGGGGAACACAGGCGGACTGTGTTCCCCTTCTGGTTCGCGGTAGTAGTTAGAAGTTGATGCGCAAGACGAGCTGGACCAGGCGTCCGCCTGGATCCTGTTGCTGGTTCGCATCGGTATACGCCGATCCCACCGTGCCGCCGCCCAGGCTGGAAACGCTGGTGCTGGGGCTCCAGAAATTGATATTGTTGAAGGCATTCAGGAATTCGGCGCGGAGCTCGAAGTTCTTGCTCTCCGAGAACCGGAGCCTCTTCACGAGGCTCAGGTCGAAGCGCATGAGTCCGGGTCCCCGGAAATAGTGGTGCGAAGCAACGCAGTCGCCGCTTACAACCTGATAGCAGCCGGCGCTGTTACTATTCGCGGGTGCAATGTAGCGTCCGGTGGGCGCGCTGTAGGTAAAGCCCATCGGATTGGACGCGCTATAGTTCGTCACGCTGGACTGATTCGCGAAGTAAGACTGATCGAGGAAGTCCTGCGGGTAGTAGTAGATTTTCTTGTTGGCATCATCGAACCGGAGGCCGGTAATTTTCTGCAAATCCGCATCGGTCATGCCGACCAGCAAGACATTGCCGAGGTCTGTCAGGTTGCCGGCCTGAACGCGCGTCGTCCCCTGGAACTCCCAACCGCCGATAATGCGGTCGACCACACCATGGGTACCGCCCAGGAGCGTCCTCCCACTCCCAATCGGAAGCTCGTAGAGCCAGGTGGCCTTGAAAGCATGCGGCAGTGTGCCGCCAAGAGAGGGTATCAGGTCCCTGCGGAACGAGCGCCGCTGCGAGCCAAAGCTTTTGGCCCAGGTGTAATTGGCCTGAACCATCAGCCCCTTGGACAGGCGCCGGCGCACTTCCACCACCATGGAATCATATTTGTTCCAGCCCTGGTTCCCGTAGATGTAGCCACCGCCATTCTGCACTGTGGGATTCAAGAGGAAGAAGTTGGACGGCAATCCCGCGGTAATGGCGTTGGCCCGGCGGGTTGCGTCACCCTGCAGGTTGCTCGCAAGGCTGCTTGCGTTCGGGCTGTACTTGCTCAGGTAGCCGTTGTAGGAGGCATTGGTAAAGAACCCGCCCTGGCTGGTGCCCAGCTTGGCGGTAGTGTAGCTGGCCGGATCGCTCGGGTCGAGCTTGCCGCCGAGGTACGCGATCGTGATCGGCAACGGATACGTGCCGGTCCCGGTCCCGTAATAGCGGAAGTTTGTCCCCCGTTTGGCATCCATGTTGGCGTACAGATTCTTCTGTGCCAGCCAGAACTCGTTCAGCCAGCCATTCTCGAGCATGTTGTATTCGGTCGAGTTGTAATTGGGTTGAACCCAGTTCTGGACGCTTTTGTTGGCGACATAGCGGATCTCGATCGCCGTGTCTCTGGTGATCTCGCGCTGATAACCGAAGGTCCATGACAATGTGTATGGCGTTCGGATATCCGGATCGAAGGCGTTGATCGAATCGTTGATGGAGGGCGTGAGCGGATACACCGGGGACGCCGCGAAGGAAGGCGCGCCGAGACGGCTCTTATCACGGTACAAGACCGGATAAACGTCGGTCCCGACAAATGTGACCAGGTTCCCGAGATCCTGGCTGCGGCTGGCATCGATGCTCCCACCCGGATTGGAACCGAAGATGCTGTCAAAATATTGCATCCCATAGCGGTTGTAGGCGATCGAGAAGCCGCCGCGAAATACTGTCTGCCCGCCGCTGCCCACGAGTTTCGCCACCCAGCCGCTTCTCGCCTGTGGGCTCCAGGCAAAGCCGATGGTAGGCGAGATCGATTTATAATCCTGGTTATATCCTGGATCGCCGGGATTGTACTTGAAAACCTGTGTCGGCACACCGCCGGTTGCGCCCGGTTTCATGAGGTTGTTATACCCCGATGGCCCCCAAACCTCGGCCGGCGTGGCCCATGAATAGGCATTGTTGAGCGGAACCCATGGCATCTGGATTTCCCAGCGCGCGCCATAGTTGAGCGTCAGGCCTGGACGCATGCGCCAGGAATCCGAAATGAAAAATCCCATTTCCCGCAGATGCGAGCGTGTTACCGAGGGTCCCTGATATGCGTATTTGTCGGTGATTTCATTCAGGTTCGCGCTGCCGCTGATACCGGTTACGCGCCCGGTCATGGACGCGTACAAGCTTGCGGCTGAGCTGATCTGCGACGTGGTCGCCCCGGGGAAATTCTTCGGGCCATTCGTCGCATCGAACATGACGTAGGCCGGGTCATAGAGGCTCGACAAACCGAAGCTGACGGAGGACAACACAGTCTTGCTGTATGTCCACGAACCTACATCTTGCCAGGAGCCGCCGAAGCTGAGGTTGTGAGCACCCTTGGTCCAGGTTAAAGTGTCCTCGAACATGACCACCGGTGTGCAGCGGCGTGATGTGCCGGAGGTAGCATAGGCAGCGCCGGTGTAACTCGGGGTGAAGCGCCAGCCGCCATAATTGGCGATCGGGCCGGAGAACATACCGTCATTGACGTTCGCGCTCCAGAGTGTGGTCCCGCCGTTAAAGCCGGTGCGTGCTTCGTTGACGAATCTGGGCGTCAATGTCGAACGCACAGCGATCGAGGTGGAGAAGCGGTTTCCGCCCTGTGTGCCGAATACCGGGAAGTCCGGGTATCTGGGGTCCAAGCTGTTGAGCATGTCGACGCCGGGTACGAAGTACTGGTAACTCCAGCTCCCCTCCAGGCGATGCCTGCTCGTCAGATTGAAGTCGAAACGAGTGGTAAGGTAGTGGCGGATCCCCAGGGCCTTATTGGTGAAGAGCAGGGTTTGAGAAGCCGGATCGCTCACAATCGGGTAGCTCTGTATGGTGCAGCTGCCACAAGATGACGATGCCCGGATATCAGAATACAGCTTCTGAATGGTCGGGTCCCAGGTCGATACTTGTCCGTTGGCAGCCGCCAGGCCATCCGATCCCAACAGCTTGACCGTCCGGACCTCCTTGGTCCCGCCCCCCTGGTACAGGTACACGTAGTTGCCTTGCTCGATCAGAGGATTCGGCATAGACACCGATCGTGTCCTCTGAGCCGGCAGGCGGAATTGCTCATAGTTGACAAAGAAGAAGGCCTTGTCTTTGCCGTCGAAGCCCAGGGGGCCGAAGAGCTTTTTCGGAAGACTGATCGGGCCGCCGATGCGTCCGCCCGGCTGGTTGAACAGCACCCGGTCGCGCGCCGCTTTGCACTTATCGAATTCCGTCGCGACCTGCTGCGGCGTGCACAGCTGGCCATGGGATGGCCCGTCGCCATAATACGTCGGCTGCTTGTCGCGGTTGTTGAACCAGTAGTTGGAATTGAGCGCCGGGTTGCGGTGATACTCATAGGCGCTGCCGTGGTACTCGTTGTTGCCAGAGCGTGTGATGAACTTGATCTGGACCGCACCCGTACCTGAACTCTCCGCCCCAGGAGTGGCCGTGGAAACGGTCACTTCCTGGATGGCATCCAGGCGCGGGTGAATGTAGCTGAACATATCATTCTTGAGATAATTGTCCTGTGTGTTCACGCCGTCCACGGTGATGTTGAGGGCGGAATAATCCATGCCGGAAATGGTGGAAGCCCGCGCGCCCCCCGTCGTGTTCACGCCCGGGAGCATTACCAGGAAGTCCATGGCGTTGCGGGTCGCCAGCGGAAGGTTAGAGATGTAGTTGGTAACCAGCGTGGTCGCGATGGTGGCCGATTGCGACTGTACGATCTCGAGGCCCGCCTGCACCACAACGGTCTCGGCGGTGCCGCCCACCTGGAGCTGGACGCGGATATTGTGGGGCGTGCCGGCAACCAGGATAATGTTTTTGACCTCCGCCTTTTTGAAGTTCGGCACAGTGACGGTCGCGGTGTAGGTTCCCGGGCTCATGGACGGGATGTAGAAGGTCCCGTTCTCCACGGTGACGGTTTTTAACTCCGCACCTGTGGCATCGTTCTTGACCAGAACCTCCGCACCTGGGACGACTGCACCCGACTGATCGACAACTGTTCCCGCCAGCGAAGAGCTGGAGCCGCCGCCCTGCGCAAACGCAAAGCAGCCGAGCACAGCGATCAGGAAAATTGCTGAAGCCAGCCTGAAAAGACAATGTTTCATAACAGTTCCTTCGTGTAGAAGTTAATAAAACCACGGAACAGGATAAAACCCCCCCCACTCCGTGCCGACAAGCTTTGCGATCGGGCTATGCCCGTTGTGCACGGTCGATCTGAATTTCCTTGCGGTCATATTGAGGTGATCCATCGTGTAATGATCGCGGCCCCGCCGCAAGCACGCCCTCCGAAGTACCGCTGCAAAGACAGGCCACGAAATAATGCGGGATCTGTCAGGGGAACCCGCGTGGATCAGGGGCGTTTCCCCGTTTCAGAGCGTATCTCTGAAAAGCGGTCCCTTCTCCGCCCCCTGGATGCCAAGGACATCCTTTTTCCCATTCTTAATGTTTGAGGCCATCATAGCCATGATGATCCATCGAAGCAACACTTTTATTGGTTATATCTTATCTTTTAATTATTGGTGATAGCCTCAAGCTAATCTAATGCCAGAAATAGAGTCGCGCATCGTCGCTTATGTATCTGAATTCAAAAGATTATTTGGCATTTTCCGGAAAACATGCCACTAGAACTATTTAATTAGTTGATTGGTGGTACCTTAATGATATGTTAGGCGCAATTGTGGTTTTCTAACTTTCCAGCATCTCGCAAACAACACCAATTTCTCCGGCACGACTTGCGCCGGCAGCAGCTCGACCTGCGGCCTGGTGACCTCGGCCTATACGGACCCGAACCAGCAGCAGGATCCGGGCGGACGCCTGATCCAGTTCGTGGTTCGCATCAACTTCTAACCCGCTTTTCTCGGAAGGGGGAGATGGTTGTGCCGTCTTCCCCTTTCAAAATCTCAACGCTGAGGGCGCAGAGATCGCAGAAAAAGAACAAAATCTCTGCGTCCTCCGCGTGCCCTGCGTTGGGATTCTTCCCTGCCATTGCGACAAGCAAAATCCTATAGATTAATAGCACTTAACATTCTAGTACTTTAGCCCCTGTTAAAAGAACTCCTGGCCTGTGGAGGCATGCCAAAAAGGCGCGCCGGCAGCGCGCATCCAGCCGTGACGGCTCATTAGTGACAACTTGCCGGTCGAGATTCCTGGCAGCCCTCCAAATAATCTGGTTAAGTTTTTATAATAAAAACCTTGTAACGCCCGGCCGGGGTGGTTATCATCGCCGCATAATTTGCTGATTTAACGGATCAGCACTCGGATTTTCCATGACAGGGATGGGGAAGCGGGCGCGTTACGGGGGCTCAACGGACTGAGGAAACGCGTGCTCGGCTCATGATTCCGTAGCCGAAAAACTATCCCTGATTCTGGCGGGTTCCCTGGCAAATCCCGCAACCTTAGACGTTCCTGCCCTTGTGGCGCAGGCAAGATGCGGATTCCGCAAAAGCAGGGCGCAGCTGTCACGGGCGAATGTTTTTGCCCAAGTGCATCTGACGATGTTCGCCGGATCACTGAATTTACTCCTATGAGGTCTGTTCGGCCAAAGAGAGAGCGTGGGGCGAAACCGGGCTGCGGCCCGGATTCGAGTAACAACCATTTCAACCCAAGGAACCCTTATGAAACATTATGCATTCAGGATCATTTTCGCACTGATCGTGATTGCGGCGGTGAGCTGCCCGGGCTTCGCGCAGGGCGGTGTGAGTTCAGCGCTGACAGGAACGGTCGTAGATCAGTCCGGCGCCGTGATTCCAGGTGCGGAGGTTGCGGTCAAGAACGACAACACCGGCGCCGAGTATAAGGCAATCACTGCGGACAACGGGACTTTCCTGATTCCGTCCCTGAGCGCCGGCAGCTACACTGCCACCGTTTCGGTGCCCAACTTCAAGCAATCGATCACGAAAAACATCGTCCTGGTCGTAGGTGTGCCCACTACGGTCAGGATCGTTCTCCAGGTCGGCGGCAGCACCGAGACCGTAACGGTAGTCGCGGGCGCGGAGATCATACAGACGGCCTCGGCAACGATTTCGACGACGCTGTCAACTACTCAAATCGCCCAGTTGCCGCTGGCCACGCGCAATGCCCTGGACTTCCTGGTATTGCTGCCGGGTGTGAACACGACGGGAAGCTCGCGCAACGCCACCTTTATGGGCCTGCCGAATTCGACGCTGCATATCACCGTGGATGGCGTTCCCACGCAGGATCAAAACTACATGGGGCAATATGGCGGAGACGGCTTCTATTCCATGATTACTCCTCGGCCGGACTCCATGCAGGAAGTGACCGTTTCCACGGCGGCCTCCGGTGCGGATGCCACGGGCGCCGGAGCAGTCCAGATCAGGTTTGTCACCCGCTCGGGGAACAACGACTACCACGGCAGCCTCTATGACTATGAACGCAACACGGCGTTCAACTCCAACTACTGGTTCACAAACCGTGACGCCGCGGCCGTCTACTGGGGTGACGGCCCCAACCATGGCCAGAAATGCACCCAGCAGCAACTCGCCACCGAGTTTGACAACTGCAAAGCGCCGCGCAGCCGGTTCATTTTGCATCAGGCCGGCGGTCGCTTCGGCGGGCCGATTTCCATTCCGAAGCTCTTCTCCGGTAAGGACAAGGCTTTTTTCTTCCTCAACCTCGAAACCTTCCGTTTGCCTAACTCGTCGACTCGGAGCAATCAAATCTATTCTCCAGCGATGGAACAGGGCATCTACTCTTATGTCTACAAGCAGACCGGCCAGCCCGACCAGGTGAAGACGGCTAACCTCCTCTCCATCGCACAGGCTTTTGGCCAGACATCAACCATGGACCCGACGGTGCAGAAGCTCATCACCGACATCCGCAACTCAACGACGACAACAGGAGGCATTCTCTCGTATCCGACGGTTGCGGATCCTAATTATCAGAGCTACATCTGGCAGAGTAAGGGGCTGGAGACGCGCAACTACATGACGACCCGCTTCGACTTCAACCTGACCAATAAGCACAGGGTTGAACTGAGCTGGAATGGTGAAACAAGAACCAGAAATCCCGACTATCTCAATAGCAGAGGATGGCGCTATCCCGGTTTCCCCAGCTACGGGAGGGTGGACCAAAACCGGGGTGCGATTTCCTATGCGCTGCGCTCCACGATCACTCCCCGGCTTGTGAATGAAGCTCGCGGCGGCATTCTCCTTGGGTCAACGCTTTTCAATCCGAATGCATCCTCCGGGGATTTCTCTGGAAGCAGTCAAGGGGTCGGCAACCTTGGCGGATTTAACTGGACCCCCTACAACATCACTGGCGTTATCGCCGTCACGCAACCGAGCCGCCGCAACGGGCCGGTCAAGTCGGTTGACGATACCTTGACCTGGACGAAGGGTTCGCACAGCATGAGCTTCGGAGGTTCGTTCATGCACATAGGCAGCTGGGAGTGGTGGCAGTCATTAGCGCCTTCGGCCGGCTTCGGCCTGAATTCCACCTACGATCCTGCTTACCTCATGTTTGATACGGTCAACGGGCCGAAGAACTTCCCCAATGCGAATTCAAGCCAGTACGGCACTGCCGGCACGATTTACGCGTCTCTGACGGCACGCGTTACCTCAATCGGCGCCAGCGCGATCATCAATGAGAAAACCAACCAGTACACCTACATCGGGCCGTATACAGAGCGCGCGCGCCAGCGTGAGATGGGGATCTTCGCGCAGGACTCCTGGCGTATGTTTCCCAACTTCACGCTGAACTACGGGTTGCGTTGGGAGGTGCAGTTCCCATGGACGCCGCTCAACAATGGGTTCAGCTGGGCTTCACCTGCGGAAGCCTGGGGGCCCTCCGGCATCGGCAATATTTTCAAGCCGGGTGCAACCGGCGGCAAGCCGACGCTGCTCTACCAATTTCAGCCGGGAACCCATGCCTACAACGTCGACTACAAGAGCTTCGCTCCGAGTGTAGGCTTTGCCTGGAGTCCGAAGGCTACGGGCTTTCTGAAGAAAATCGTCGGCGAGAGTTCCCAGACGGTTATCCGCAGCGGTTTTGCCATTGCTTACAACCGCATGGGGATGTTCGATTATGAGGATTATTTGTTTGCCTCTAATCCCGGCGGAACCATCGATGCCTCACGCAGCCAGAACCTTGGCAATCTGATCAGCGGCGTTGGCACAGATACGTGGCCGCTCCTGTTCAGTCAAAAAAGCCGGCTCGGCCCGCCTCCATTCGCCGCCACGCCAACCTGGCCGCTTAAGCCGGCGATCACCGATTCGATCAACGCGATCGCCACGGACATCCGCACGCCCTATACCATGTCTTGGACGTTCGGGCTTCAGCGTGAAATCACGAAGGACACGGCGTTAGAGGTGCGGTATGTGGCCACACGCAACCTGCAGACATATTTCCAGCGCAATCTGAACGAGTACAACATCGTGGAGAACGGCTGGCTACAGGAGTTCCGTCTGGCGCAGCAGAACCTGTATGCGAACAGGGCAGCAGGCAAAGGGAGTACCTTCCGCTACGACGCCTCGGTTCCCGGCACATCACCTTTGCCGATTACTCTGGCGTTCCTGGGCGGTAAGCTGGACCCGAACAACTCAGCCAATTACACCTCCGCAGTGCTGGGAAGCTCGCAGTATAGCTTCTTCACCAACTCAACTAACGTGAATAGCTACCTGAATAACTATAGCCCTAACGCCGGAAGCCTGGCGAGCTCTCTCTACGGCGATCCCGCGCGGCGGGCAAATGCAGTGGCTGCAGGCTTGCCGGCCAATGAGTTCATCGTGAATCCGGACGTGCTGAGTGGCGGCACCTATATTTACATGAATGGCGGCGGCAACATCTATGACTCGATGGTCGTGGAGCTGCGCCGCCGTCTATCCAAGGGGCTGCTGGTTCAGGCGAACTACACCTGGGCGAAAGCCTTTAGCCGGACCATCATCTCCTGGCGCGCGCCATGGCAAAAGGACCTGGGCGCCACCTTGCCGCACGCCTTCAAAGTCAACTGGGTCTATGAGTTGCCTTTTGGAAGCGGCCAGATGCTGTTCGCCGGCGCTCCCAAAGTGGTCGATCGGGTCATCGGCGGCTGGCAACTCCAGGGCACGAGCCGGATTCAAAGCGGCAACCTGTATGATTTTGGCAACGTCATCGTGGTGGGCATGACGGACCAGCAACTCGCGGATGTTGTGGGCCTGCGGTTTGATGATGCCAAGAGGATACTATATTACGTGCCCCAGGACATCATCGACCAGACGTACAAGGCTTACAGCTTTGACGTCGGCGGGTTTACTTCAGGCGCGCCGTCGGGACGTTACATTGCACCAGCCGGCGCCGCGAATGGCGGCAATTGCGTTCAGGTTGTAGCCGGGGATTGTGCCCCACGGCACCATTACGTCAGAGGACCCGGCTTCATGCGCTTTGACCTGAGCCTGGTGAAGCAGATCAGGTTCACCGAGTCGAAGAACTTCGAGCTCCGTGCGGAGTTTCTGAACGCCTTCAATAACATCAACTTTGCCGGCGCGACCTGCGCCAGCTCCAGCTTAAGCTGCGGCCAGGTTACGTCGGCTTATACCGACAGCAGCAACCAGCAGGATCCGGGCGGACGACTGATTCAGATCGTCATGCGCATCAACTTCTAACCCGCCTTTCTCGGAAGGGGGAGACGGTTGTACCGTCTTCCCCTTTCAAAATCTCAACGCCGAGGGCACAGAGATCGCAGAGAAAAAACAAAATCTCCGCGGCCTCCGCGTCCTCCGCGTTGAGATTCTTTCATGATAGACTGACGCTCATGTCGAGGACTCCGTCGGTATTTGAGTGTCAGTCGTGCGGCTATGCTTCCCCCAAGTGGCTCGGGCGCTGCCCGGACTGCGGCAGCTGGAATTCGTTCGCGGAGGAGAAACCGAAAACCGTCTCAGGGAAGAGCCGGCCCGGCTCAGCCGCAAAGCCGATCCGCCTGAGCGAGGTCTCCACTTCCGACGCCCCTAGAATTATCACCTCCAACACCGAGTTCGATCGCGTTCTCGGCGGCGGCCTTGTCCCCGGATCGCTGGTTCTGCTGGGCGGTGAGCCGGGTATTGGGAAGTCAACCCTCCTGCTTCAGATCGCGCAATCCCTCCAGAAGAAAGGACGCCGCGTCCTTTATGTGTCGGGGGAAGAGTCAGCCCAGCAGATCAAGATGCGCGCCGAGCGCCTCGGCTCGGAAGATGCCGGTGAGATTTACCTCCTGGCGGAATCCTGCCTCGAGACGATACTGGCGGCGGTTGCCGAGGTGTGTCCTACGGACGTGGTCGTCGATTCGGTGCAGACAACGTTTTCCGAAGCGCTCGATTCGGCTCCGGGGAGCATCAGCCAGGTGCGCCATGTTGCTGCCGAGTTTTTGGCCCTGGCCAAGACGGAAAACATCCCCGTGTTTCTGATTGGGCACGTGACCAAGGACGGAAGCATTGCGGGGCCCAAGGCGCTTGAGCACATCGCCGACACGGTTCTGTATTTTGAAGGGGAGCGCCACCACAACCACCGGATCGTGCGGGCCGTCAAAAACAGATTCGGCGCGGCCAACGAAGTCGGGGTCTTCGAAATGACGGGCCGGGGATTGATGCCGGTGCAAAATCCCTCGGATCTGTTCCTGCGGGAACGGGAAGAGGCGGCGCCCGGAAGCGCTGTAGCGTGCGCCATGGAAGGGACACGCCCGATCCTGGTCGAGATCCAGGCTCTGGTGCTGGCCACTCAGTACGGGACTGCGCGGCGCACGGCCACCGGCCTCGATTACAATCGCATTTCCTTGCTGGTCGCCATGCTTCAAAAGAGGATGGACATCCCGGTGATGGGCTGCGACATATACGTGAACGCGGCCGGCGGGCTGCAAGTTGATGAGCCGGCTTCGGATCTCGCGCTTTTTGCAGCCATTCTCAGCAGCTTCCGCAACCGCCCGCTTCCTCCACAGACGGTACTCATCGGAGAATTGGGGCTCTCCGGAGAGGTACGCCCCGTCAGCCAGGCGCATCTGCGCGTGCGCGAGGCGGCTGCGATGGGCTTCCGCCGCTGCATCCTGCCCGCAGGCAACCTCCCGCTCCATGATCCAGTGGAGAAGGTCGAACTGACGCCCCTGCGCACCGTTTTGGACCTGTCGGATGCTATCTTTGATTCCTAGGGCCAGGACGCCGGAAGCATTGCAAGCAAGATAAAGGGTTACCACAAGCAGGCATCCTGTGATAGATTTTTATCCAGTGCTGTTGGACTTCGTCACGGGGCTGTCTCTATCAAACGAATCATTCAGTTGCGCCCCGTGCGCCGGCGAGCCTTATCTATGATCACGATGGACGAACGGTCATTACTCCCGGTCTTGCAGGCGGCTCTGTTCGCGGGTTGCCTGTTGCTCCCGTTGTTTCTCCTCCCGCGCCTCGAATCTGGCCGGCAATTCATCCCCAAAATCATAATGCCCATGCCGAAGGAGCTGATTCATGGACCTCTGGATTATTCGTATCTTACTTTTCTTGACAATCCTGGTGACCGGATATCTGGCCAAACCTTTTGGCCTCCAACCGCCCTTGACGGTGGCAATCAGCGCCGCGCTTGGCCTCCTGGTCGTCTGCGCTGAACTGCGTGTTCGGAGACTCTCCCTCAAGACTCTGATCGGAGCGGCGCTTGGATCCATCCTGGGGATCATAGGCGCAACCCTGATCAGCCTCATCATCAATCACATGGATCTCCATGAAGGCGCCCGCAACTTCTCCCAGGTTTTGATCCTGATTCTCATGGCCTACGTCGGGCTGATTTTGGGCGCCGATAAGGGCGAGTATCTGGATCTCTCGGGCCTCGGAGGTTTTTTCACCGACCGGAGCATCCGCGGTTCCTACAAGGTCCTGGACACGAGCGTCATCATCGACGGCCGCATCGCCGACATCTGCAAGACCGGCTTCCTCGAGGGCACACTTGTGGTGCCTCATTTCGTCCTCAGGGAGCTTCAGCAGATCGCGGACAGCGCCGACTCGATCAAGCGCAACCGCGGCCGCAGGGGACTGGAGATACTCGAGAAGGTGAAGGGAGCGCCGGGCATCACGGTTCAGATCCTCGAGAAGGACTATCCCGAAGTGAAGGAAGTGGACCTGAAGCTGATCGAACTGGCCAAAGAGCTGAACGCCAAGATCGTCACCAACGATTTCAACCTGAACAAGGTCTCCCAGTTGCGCGGGGTTGATGTCCTGAACATCAACGAGCTGGCGAACTCGCTTAAACCGGTCGTTCTGCCGGGCGAGACCATGAAGGTCTTCATCCTCAAGGAAGGCAAAGAGTACAACCAGGGCGTGGCGTACCTGGATGATGGCACCATGGTTGTGGTGGACAACGCGCGCAAGATGATCGGAAAGACAATCGCCACGCAGGTCACCTCGGTGCTGCAGACGACTGCGGGCAAGATGATCTTCGGACGTTTCCCGGAGGAAGAGGCCGGGAACTCGTCGTCCCGCCAGGACCGGCGTCCCTATGACCGGGTGGTCGCGACGGACCGCATTGTCGAAGACGACAAAGAACGGGCCAAGGGACAGGGTCGCCAGTAATTGAGTTTCGATCTGAGCTTATTTGCGACCCAGTCCCTGGTGGGCGGCCACTCGCTGCCGCCTTGTCAAACTGCGATGAAGGCAAGGCGCAAGCAAGCTTGCGCCTTCCAGGGACTTCGTCGCGATTTCGCCCGGGTGTGCAATGCAGGCGAATAGTAGCGACGATTCCACACGGATTACGATCGCTGCAGTCATTGCAGCTGGAGGGACGGGAACCAGAATCGGAGCTTCCCTGCCGAAGCAGTTTCTCCTGCTGGGCGGCAAACCGATTCTGGTGCGCGCGGTCGAAGCCATCCTGGTTTTAGAGGGCATCGTTCAGGTTGTCATTGCCCTGCCCGATGAACACATTTCCCAGGCAGAAGCGATGCTGGCCGGCCGCTCATGGGCGGTGCCGGTCGTGTGCGTGCCCGGAGGGCTGACGCGCCAGGAATCCGTGCGGCGAGGCGTCCTCCATGTACGTTCGGATGTCGATCTCATCCTGGTTCACGATGCCGTGCGCCCTCTTTGCGATCGCGATACCCTTCGCCGTGTTGCGGAAGCCGCCTGGCGCACCGGGGGCGCAGTCCCCGGCCTGCCCGCCACCGAGACCATCCAGCGCGTGTCGTGCCACGGTCGTGTGCTCAAGACGCCGCCCCGGGAGGAGCTATATGCCATCCAGACCCCGCAGGGTTTTCGCGCCGCTCTGCTGCGTTCCGCCCTCGAGCGCGCCTTCCACGAGGGGTTTGAGGGGACCGACGAATCCTCCGTTTTGCGCTGGGCAGGCCACCCGGTCGCAGTCGTAGAGGGATCCCCGGCAAACATCAAAATCACGCGCCCATTTGACCTCGAGATCGCAGAGCGCATTCTCGCGCGCAATCCGGGGCAGGATTCGCGGCCTCCGCGGGCCACAGGAGGAGACGCCATGCTGCGCATCGGACACGGCATTGATTACCACCGGCTGGTGGAGGGGCGCAAACTCATCCTCGGAGGAGTGGAGATCCCTTATGAAAAAGGTCTGGAGGGTCACTCCGACGCCGATGCCCTTATCCACGCCGTTTGCGATGCGCTGTTGGGCGCAGCCGCCCTCGGTGACATCGGTCGGCACTTTCCTGACACGGATCCGGCGCATCGAAACCGCCCCAGCCTGGAGTTTCTCGGCGAGGTCAGGAGCAGGGTCGAGACTGCAGGGTGGACGATCCAGAACGTCGATGCTACCCTCCTGGCACAGCGTCCTAAACTGGCGCCTTACTTTGACGAGATGCGCTGCAATATCTCACGAGCGCTCGGCCTGACGCCGGATGCGGTGAGCATCAAAGCCACAACCACCGAGGGGATGAACGCGGAGGGGCGCGGCGAGGGAATCTCGGCGCAAGCGGTCGCCCTGGTGATGAGTCATGAGTGTTGAGTGAGAGAGAACAAGCAATCGTAGTTTATGCTCATGACTCAAGACTCATCACTTGTAGCGGGGACAAATCATGGAAGCACTAAGCCCACTTACTCGAGTTCGGGTGAGGTTTGCGCCCAGCCCAACCGGATTTCTCCATGTAGGGAATGCGCGCACGGCGTTGTTTAACTGGCTCGTGGCCCGGCACCTTCGTGGAGCTTTCATTCTGCGCATCGAGGACACCGATGCCGAGCGCAGCAGGCCGGAGTACGAAACGCAGCTCATGGACGACCTCCGCTGGCTCGGCCTGGAGTGGGACGAAGGCGTGGACAAAGGCGGCGCCCATGGCCCTTATCGCCAGACCGACAGGTACAGCCTCTACCGCGACCATGCGGAACGCCTGCTGGCGCAGGGCCGCGCCTTTCCCTGCTTCTGCACCGAGGAGGAACTGGAAGAGGTGCGCCGGCAGCAATCGGCCCGGGGTGACATGCCGCGCTACTCCGGGAAATGCCGGAACCTCACATCCGGCCAAGTCGAAGCTTTCCAGCAGGCCGGCAAGCCGTCGGTGCTGCGCCTGCGCGTCAGGCCGGGAACTGTAGGCTTCTCCGATCTGGTCTATGGCCGCATCGACATCGACACACTGCAGATCAGCGATCCCGTGCTCCTGCGCAGCGACGGCAGCCCGACATACAACTTCTCGGTTGTGGTGGACGACATCGCCATGGAGATCTCGCATGTGATTCGCGGCGACGGCCATATTTCCAACACCCACCGTCAGATCCTGATCTATGAGGCCCTGGCGGCTCCCGTGCCGTTGTTTGCGCACTTGCCGACGGTGCTGGGACCCGACGGGAGCAAGCTGAGCAAACGGCACGGCGCCACATCGTTGGAGGAGTTTCGCAGCCAGGGATATCTTCCCGAGGCTCTCGCAAACTATCTGTCCCTCCTCGGCTGGTCTCCACCCGATGCAGGCAAGGAGATCATGGATTTGCAGGAGATCGTCGCGCTTTTCGAACTCGCGCGCGTTTCCCGCAGCCCGGCCATTTTCGACAGCGCCAAGCTGGACTGGATGAACCGGAGCTACATCAACAAGATGCCAGTGCAGGCGCTGGCGGAGCGTGCGGTGCCCTATTTTGCGGCTTCCGGGCTGATCCCGGCCGATGCGGACGCCAGGGTCCGCGCCTGGCTGGCACAAGTCGTGGAGGCTGTGAAGTCCCATGTGGACCACCTCGATCAGCTGCCCCGCGAAACCGCCGTCATCTACGGGTTCCCAGCCGAGCCTCCGGAATTGGACGAGGTGGCGCGCGCGACGCTGGCGGAACCGGGAGCCATCCAGGTTGCCAGGGAGTTTGCGCGCCTCGTCGTTGAGCGGGAAACACTCACGTTCGAGGCGTACAAGGAAATCGTCGGGCTGGTAAAAAAAGCGACGGGCCAGAAGGGCCGGCAGCTGTTTCACCCGATTCGCGCCGCGCTTACCGGATTAGGGTCAGGGCCGGAGCTGGATCGCCTGATTCCAATCTATGAAGAAGGGAGCCGTCTGAACCTGCCGCGACGCGTGATGTCATGCCGCGAGCGCATTACTGCCATATTCAAAACCTTGCGTGATGAGTCATAAGCGAGGGGTCATGAATGAATGATGGCTGCTGAATATTCGTGTTTTTGCTCTTCATTTATCACTCATGACTTATCATTTCTTTTTCGCATATGTCGATCGCATATGGGATTCATTCGGTCATAGAGGCATTGAACGCGGGCGGTGTGGAGAAGGTCTGCATCGAGCGCGGGCAGAAGAATCCGCGCATCCGGGAGATCGTCGACCTCAGCCGGCAAAAGAAAATTCCGGTTTCCATCGAGGAAAGGGCGTGGCTGGACCGCAGAGCAGCGGGTGAGCGCCATCAGGGTGTTGTCTGCTATATCTCCGAAATGCCCACGCTCGGTGTCGAGGAGATCCTTGCGCAGGCCCACGCGCCGGGCCTCCTGCTCGTCCTCGACGGCATTGAGGATCCCCATAACCTCGGCGCCATTCTGCGCTCGGCTGAGGTGGCGGGAGCGCACGGCGTGTTCATTCCGCAGCGCCGCAGCGCCCCGCTCAGCGCGGCAGCGATCAAGGCCAGCGCGGGCGCGGCTTCCTATCTCAAAGTCGCGCGCGTTGCCAATACCGTCAGGCTCCTGGAGCAGTTGAAGGCAGCGGGCTATTGGATTGCGGGGTTCGACGCCGAGTCAGGCCGGCCTATGTGGGAGATCGATTTCACGGTCCCAACCGCATTAGTGCTGGGAAGCGAAGGTAGTGGCCTGCACCGCCTGGTCAAGGAAAAATGCGACTTCCTGGCATCGATCCCTATGCGCGGTAACGTCGCATCTTACAACGTCAGCGTCTCCGCCGGTATCGCACTCTACGAAGTCATCCGCCAGCGCTCAAAAAAATGATGAGTGAGGGGCCTCTATTGGGCCGGTGGCGGGAACGGCATGCTCCAATCCGCACGCATCAGTGAGGTCATTGCCAACCTCAATCGCCGACCTTTATCAGGGGCTGTCACCGGGTTTCGGGCATGCCGCAAGCATTAGAATCATCTAAAAATTGCGTTGCCACGCGCGGTGAAATCGACTATGATTCTGTCATTCTAGATTTATTAGCATACACGAAGGTTGCGGATCTGAAACATCAAGTTTGTGTTTTCCCCAATCGGGAAGCGCGAAAGGGCCGTGATCGGAAGTTCATGCGGTAGTAGATAACACGGCTCCGGCTGGCACTTTCGAACACGATGTGGCGCTCCTGATGCCTGCGGGCGATCCCCGGCACCCCCGCATTCTTTGCCGTTCGTCGTAGTGGCGATTTTGTAGAGGCAGTGGTCGATTCCACCGGCGGCTGCTCTGCTGATTACCATGCTCCTCATGGCCTGCCCGCTGCCTGCACTCACTTCGCCGACTACGACTTGTCTGGAAAAAAGGAGCGAAACTGACCCAATCCAAGTCAGTTGCAGGGTCAACCTTCAACCTAAGGAACCTTCTATGAAACAATGTCTGTTTGTGGTGACACTCACAGTTTTCCTGCTAGCAGCGGTGAGCCCTCCAGGGTATGGGCAGGGGGCAACAAACTCGTCGCTGATAGGAACAGTTGTCGACGCATCCGGTGGCGTGATACCCGGTGCCAATGTCACGATCAAGAACAACGCAACAAGCGAGGAGTTCAAGACCGTGACATCAACGGATGGCACCTTCACGGTCCCCTCGATGTTAGCCGGGACTTACACTCTGACCGTCTCTGCGCCGGGATTCAAACAAGCTCTCCTGAACCAGGTCAGGATTCGTGCGGCCACGCCGGAGACCATCCGTATTCCCTTACAGGTTGGCGGCTCTAACGAAACGATCACTGTTGAGGCGGGCGCGGAGATCGTGCAGTCGCAGTCGGCGACCATAGGTGCCACATTGGAGGTCAAGCAGATCTCCCAGCTTCCGCTTCAGGCCCGCAATGTAATTTACTATCTCATGCAGCTACCGGGGGTGAGTTCGGCGGCTACAGCCAGCCCACGCAACTCCACGGTCAACGGCATGCCTTCCACCGCGTACAACATTACCATCGATGGTCTGAACACGCAGGACAACCTGCTTAAAGATAGCGATGGGTTCTTCAGCTATATCTACCCGACGATGGATGCGATACAGGAGGTAACACTCACCACCGCGACACCAGGAGCTGAGAGTGCCGGCCAAGGCGCGGTTCAGATCAAATTCGTCACCCGCTCGGGAACCAACGATTACCACGGGAGCATATACGAATACCACCGCAACCCGAAATTCAATTCCAACTACTGGTTCAACAACCGGGACAGAACGCCACAGCTGGACGCTTTCCCCCACTCCTATTGCGGCATAGACGTACCATGGGACTCGTCCCAGTGCCATGCGCTGCGCGACCGTGTGCTATTCAACCAATTCGGAGGCCGCGTGGGCGGACCAATATCCATTCCCGGGCTGTTCAATGGCAAAGACAGGGCTTTCTTCTTCGTCAACATGGAAAATTTCCGTTTGCCTAATTCGATCAGCCGAACCCGGACGCTGTTCAATCCGATAACCCAGGCAGGCAACTTTCGATACAATGTGACCTCCGGCGGTCAAACCACCATCCAGTCAGTTCCTCTGCTTACGCTGGCAGCAGCCAATGGGCAGACGGCAACTATGGACCCGACGGTTGCGAAACTGCTGGCCGACATTCGAACGGCGACCGCAGGCGCAAGCCTCACGCAACAGAGCAATCCCAATCTGCAGACCTTCACCTTCGCCAACTACGGCATACAAAAGCGCTACTATCCAACCGTTCGCTTCGACTTCAATCTGTCTTCGAAGCATCGCCTGGAGAGCACCTGGAACTATCAGAGCTTCCTCAGCTTCCCGGACACTCTCAACAACATGGACTCGTCCTACCCAGGTTTTGTGAATGCCGGCGGCCAGAACTCGAACCGGTTCGCCTATGGGCTCGCACTGCGTTCCACCTTGACTCCAAGGTTGGTCAATGAATTGCGTGGCGGGTTGACCGGTGGCACCGTGCTTTTTGCCACAGAGGTAAATCCCGGGCAGTTTGCCAATATTCCGGTCGCCAACCAGGACGGCTTCAGCTTGGGCATCAATGCGGCGGGCATCACCAACGCCACGGCCCGCAACAGTTCAGAGCGGCGCAACACGCCCATTAAGGATGTCGCCGACACCCTGAATTGGTCTCATGGTTTGCACAACCTGAGCTTCGGCTTCCAGTTCACACAGATCAACGGGTGGATTAACGATATCAGCCCCGTTGTGCCCACGATCACCTTTGGTATTGCTACTGGCGACCCGGCGGACAGCATGTTCACGACAGCGAATTTCCCGGGTGCCTCCTCGACCAACCTCAGCGACGCCCGAAACATTTATGCGGTCCTGACCGGGCGCGTTACTAATATCGGTGCCACTGCCTATCTTGATGAGATTACCAACAAATACCAATACCTCGGGGCAGAGGTCCGGCGATGCCGCATGCGTGAATGGGGATTCTTTGCATCGGATTCCTGGCGCGTCCAACCGAATCTGACGCTTACCTACGGTTTGCGCTGGGAATTGCAGCGTCCTTTCCGCACGATCAACGGAGTCTATTCGACTGCCACGGTCGCCGACATGTGGGGAGTCTCGGGAGTAGGCAATATGTTCAAGCCGGGGACGCTCACGGGGAAAACTCCGATGTTCGTTCAGTTCAAAGAAGGGGATGCTGCGTACAATCCTTCGTGGCGTGACTTCGCGCCCAGCTTCGGCTTCGCGTGGAGTCCCAGGGCGCAAGGCGGATTGATGGGACATATCCTGGGTAGTGCCGGACAAACGGTGCTCCGTGGCGGCTACTCGATTGCCTACAATCGGCCCGGAACAAACATGGTCCTCACCATGTTCGACAGCAACACGGGCCTCTATGTGGATGCCACGCGCAGCACCACGCTGGGCAATCTGGTGACGGGCACGGGCACGGATGTCTTGCCGGTTCTGTTCCGCGACAAGAGTCGCCTGAGCGCGCCTTCCTTCCCGGCTGCGCCGAGCTATCCGATGTCGGGAAACATCACGCAATCGATGAACATCTTTGACCCGAACATAAGGACGCCCTATGCCCAATCCTGGACGTTCGGCATTCAGCGCGAGCTCACAAGAGAAATGGTGCTCGAGGTGCGGTATGTTCACAATTTGAACCTCCAAAACTGGCAGCAATATCAGCTTAACGAGGTCAACATCGTAGAGAATGGGTTCCTCACTGAGTTCAAGAATGCAATGGCCAACCTGCAGGCGAACATCGCGGCGGGGCGGGGGAACAACTTCAAGTACTACGGATCCGGGACCGGCACGTTTCCGCTGCCGATCTACCTGGCTTACTTCAGCGGGCTGCCGGCTTCCCAGGCCAGCGATCCGTCGAAGTACACAGCGTCCCAATTCAGCAGCAGTTCCTGGTACAACTCCCTGGCCGCGAAGAACCCGTCTCCTTACACTCCTGCCTCAACAAGTTCCTCAGCAGGTCTATATGGCAGCCAGACGTTCCGCAACAACGCCATAGCTGCAGGCCTGCCCACCAACGAATTCGTCGTCAACCCAGACTACCTGGGCGGGGCCTGGATAATGAGCAATGGCGGTTCCAACCGCTATGACTCAATGCAGGTAGAGTTGCGTCGGCGCATGGCGCGTGGATTGCTGATGAATGCCAATTACGTCTTTGCCAAAGCCTACGCCGGTTCGCGCTATTCGTTCCGCACGGGATGGGTGAACCTTCTCAACACCAGCAATGGCGGCACCGTGCAGCATTCGTTCAAGGTAAATTGGATCTATGAACTGCCGATTGGCAAAGGCAAAGCGCTGTTCAACAATCCCGGCAGCTCTTTCGGCGCTCTGCTGGAACACATCGTCGGCGGTTGGGAGTGGGATGGCACCGCGCGCGTCCAGACCGGGGCTATGCTCAGCCTCGGCAATGTCAACCTGGTAGGGATGACACAGAAGGACCTGCAGGATGCCTACGGGCTATACTTTGACGACGCGAAATATGTCTGGGCGTTCCCAAAGGACATCCGCGACAACACCTATAATGCCTGGAACGTGAGCGCGACTTCGTCTACCGGTTATAGCGCGTCAGGCGCGCCCACGGGACGTTACATCGCGCCCGCCAACAGCAACGGGTGCATTCAGGTCGTGACGGGTGATTGCGCCCCTCAGGCCGTCATTATCCACGGCCCGTTGTTCACGCGCTTTGATATGAGTGCGGTCAAGAGGTTCCGCTTCACCGAGAATGCCAACATCGAGGTGCGGGCCGAGTTCCTGAACGCCTTCAACAACATTAACTACCTGGCCAATACCAACCTGACCGCCTTCACCAGCGCGAATTTCGCCAGGGTGGATTCAGCTTATCGTGACGTCAACAACACACAGGATCCCGGTGGACGGCTGATTCAGTTCGTCCTGCGGATCAATTTCTAACTTTCCAATCGGGGAGAGGAACCCGCCCCTGGCCGGGTTCCTCCCCTCATTACTCATGACTCAAGATGAGGTTGCGGTAAGCATCCACTATGCATAGATAGCCCGGCGGAATTGCGGCAGTGGCGCTGTACTCGAAGATGAGTGCGGGCCCGGTAATGCGGTGGCCGGCACGCAGCAGGGCGCGCTCATAGATCCGAGTGCGTTTGGACTTTCCCTCGAAACGGACGTCTTTTTCCTTGATCAGCGCGCGCTTCGGGTCGGGCGGGCCCCGGCGATCCTTCGGCATGCGCGGTTTGTCGGATAAACCCCGGACACGGACGCGCATGGTTACAATCTCCGACTCGCGCGACGGATCGGCATAGCCGTAGCGCTGCTCGTGGCGCCGGTGAAACTCACCGGCGAAGCGCCGGGAATAGGGGAAGCTCAGCTCGTAGCTCTGGCCGTGATACCGCATATCGATCCAGCGCTCGAGTCGGATTCGCTGTGCCGGGAAGCCTTCGGCCATCATCGACGCCAGTGCTTTGCGCTCGAGTTCCCGGTAGCGCTCCTCCAGCGCGGCAATGCCGGCCTCCTCGCTCGCCAGCATCACGGTGCGGGAGAAATCCTGAACGCTGTCGGACAGCAGGACGCCCAGCGCGGACAGGAGGCCGGGATTTTCGGGGATGAGGACCCGTGGTATCGACAGGCTGGCCGCAAGCTGGACGGCATGCAGACCGCCGGCTCCGCCGAATGTCACCAGCGTGAAATCCCGCGGATCGTAACCTCGTTCGACCGAAATTACTCGCAACGCGGCCTCCATGTTTGCATTGGCCACATCGACCACACCTTGGGCCGCAGCAGCCGGGCTTGCGGCGCCCATCTTGCGCGCGAGAGCGCGGAATGCCGGTTCGATGCGCTGGTCGTCGATGTGCAGCCTGCCTCCCAGGGGGTAACCGGTGTCGAGCTTGCCCAGATAGAGATTGGCATCGGTGACCGTGATGCGTTCTCCCTTACCGTAGCAGATCGGTCCGGGATCGGCTCCGGCGCTCTCCGGGCCCACCCGCAGAGCTCCGCCCTCGTCGACGCGCGCAATGGAGCCGCCTCCGGCCCCGACCGTGTGGATATCGATGACCGGTACGCCGATCGGGCAGTTTGCGATCACAGACTCGCTGGTGATGCGGATTTCGCCTTCGCACAGGGAAACATCCGTCGAGGTGCCGCCCATGTCGAAGGACAGGATGTCGGGGAAGCCTGCCTGGCGTGCGACCTCCCATGCCCCGACCACTCCGCCCGCCGGGCCGCTCAGGATCGTCCGCACCGGCTCGCGAATGGCCCCGCGCGCGGAGACTGTGCCGCCGTTGGACTGCATGATGCGCAGGCTGGCGGTTTTGCGCCGGCGCCGTGCGCGCAACCTCTCTTCGAGATCGCCCAGGTAGCGTCCCATGACCGGCGCCAGGTAGGCATTGACTACCGTTGTCGAAGTGCGCTCGTATTCCCGGTATTCCGGCAGTATGATGTGGCTCAGGCTGATCGGAATCTTCAAGTTTCGCAGCGCGTTGCCGATCTGTTTTTCGTGAGCCGAGTTGGCGAACGAGAAAAGGAGGCAGACAGCGACGGACTGAACTTTGGCGCGCCGGAGCTTGTCGACCAGGGAGCGGAGTTCACCGGGGTGCAACGGAACCAGCACGCTGGCGTCGTGCAAGATTCGCTCCATCACGCCGAACCGCCGGCGCCCGGGCACCAGCGGGTCCGGCCGTGATGGGTAAAGGCTGTAAATCTTCGGACGATTTTGCCGTCCGATTTCGAGGACATCCTCGAAGCCGGCAGTAGTGATCAGGGCCGTTACCGCCCCCTTCCGTTCCAGCAGTGCATTGGTAGCCACGGTCGAACCGTGTCGGATGTCGCACTCGCGGTTGTCCAGAAGCTCCTGCAGGCCCTGGAAGATGGCCAGAGCCGGATTGGACGGCGTCGACAGAAGCTTGAGCGTCCGAACGCGCTTGCCATCGAGAACAATGAAATCCGTGAAAGTGCCGCCGGTATCGATCCCTATTTTGAGCATAGCGGGTGATTATAGGACATTCGTCATTAATGTGTAATTGCCTTTAGCCCGGCTTATTCATGCATATGCGACCAAGATGCAGTCTTGGACGCGGAAAAACGACGACAAACGCCGACGGTTCGGTCTGGGTCGGCGTGCAGGGGCTTCCAAATACGCTATGGCCATCATCGAAATTGAAGGTCTGACAAAGGATTTCCAGGTTGGCTTCTGGAAGAAGCATCCCGTGCGGGCGCTCGATGGGCTGAACCTGTGCGTGGAACAGGGGGAGGTTTTCGGTTTCCTCGGGCCGAACGGTGCGGGGAAGACCACGACCCTGAAGCTCCTGATGAACCTCATCCGGCCCACTGCGGGCTCTGCACGGGTTTTCGGCGAACCCGTTTCATCCGTGTCGATGCGCCAGCGCATCGGATTTCTGCCCGAGAATCCTTATTTCTACGACTATCTCACGGCGGAAGAACTGCTGCTGTATGTCGGGAAGCTCTTCGGCATGCGGGGATCTGCGCTGGGCAACAAGGTGCGCACCTTGTTGGAGAATGTCGGGCTGCTGGATGCGCGCAGGCTACCATTGCGCAAGTTCTCAAAGGGGATGATCCAGCGCATCGGGCTGGCTCAGGCCATGATCAACGATCCCGAGGCCGTATTCCTCGACGAGCCCATGTCCGGGCTCGATCCGCTGGGCCGGAGAGAGGTCCGTCGGGCGATACTGGGCCTGAAAGGAAATGGAGTCACTGTTTTCTTCAGCTCGCACATCCTGCCCGATGTCGAAGCATTGTGCGACCGGGTGGCGATCCTGAACCGGGGGCGCCTGCAACAGGTGGGAGCGTTGCACGACATCCTCAAGGTCAGAATCGAAGCGCATGAGATCGTGCTGGCCGGCATCAGCACCGAGACTTCCGCGGGTCTGAAGCCCATGTGCGAGGAGATGATCCCCATGGGCGAGCGCATCCAACTCCGCGCAGCCAGCCCGCAGCAGGTGGAATCGATCATCTCCTATGCGCTTGCGCACGGCGCGGGTCTGGTGTCCGTGAATCCGATACGGCCCTCGCTCGAAGACCACTTTTTTACACAAGTGACCGGTGACCGGGATAATTGAAATTCTCTTGAAGGAGTCAGGTGCCAGTAGAAAAACCTTTGTAGAACGGCCTTCGCGGCGAGAGTGCTCTTATTCTGACTCCTGACTTCTGAGGCTCTTATGCGGGTACTCACCATTGCCGGGAACACCTTTCGCGAGAATATTCGGGACAAGGTGCTTTACAATCTCATCCTTTTTGCGCTGCTCATGATCCTCAGCTCGTTTGTGCTCGGGCAGCTGACGCTGGGTTATGAGGACAAGGTCATCATCGATCTTGGCTTGTCGTCCATTTCGGTATTCGGGACCCTGATCGCCATCTTCATCGGCATCGGCCTGGTCTACAAAGAACTGGAACGGCGGACGGTTTATGCGCTTCTGGCGAAACCGGTACATCGATGGGAATTCATTCTGGGCAAGTATCTGGGGCTGCTTTTCACACTCCTGGTGAATGTCGCGATCATGACCGTCGGCCTCGCCCTTACGCTCGCTTACCACGGCGGTGTCTCATTGTCCGGCTATCTTCATCTTCTCCCGGCTGTCTATCTCATTTTTCTTTCGCTGGCACTGACCACCGCGGTAGCGCTGCTGTTTTCCGCTTTTTCGACGCCGGCACTGTCGGCGCTGTTCACCTTCTTTCTCTGGATCATCGGTCACTTCAATGCGGATCTCCTGCAGTTCGCGCGCCTGACCAAGTCGGCCGTCGCCGAGTTTGTTTCCATGATTTTCTATTATGTTCTCCCCAACATCTCGAATTTCAGCACTCTGGACAGCCGCAACGTCATCCAGAGCGCAGCCTACTATGAACCGATCAACGCGGCCGCAATCGGCTGGGCTACAGTTTACGCCATTCTCTACTGCTCGGTTCTGCTGGCCGCCGCCGCAACCATTTTTTCGCGCAGGGATTTCAAATGAGATCGGGATTCTCTCTCCGGGTGCAGCGCCGATGGCTTCTGGGTGCGGCTTGCCTGGCGGCCGCATTCCTGATTCGGCCGGTGCAGGATCGAATCGACGCCAGCCTGTCGGATTCTTCAGTCGACCCGGATCTGCTTTATTTCTCATCGTCCTCCCTGGTGAGGGCCCTGGCCCTCGGCTACGACGGCCTCGTGGCGGACATTTACTGGATGCGGGCCATTCAGTATTACGGGCGCCGCGAGGAGGCGGCCCGCAGGCAGGTGCCATATAAGAATCTTCCCGCGCTGCTCGACATCGTCACGACGCTGGATCCGAAGATGCTGGATGTCTATCGGGCCGGCAGCATTTTCCTCGCCGAGCCCAAGCCCATAGGGGCTGGGCAGCCACTGGAAGCCATCCGGCTGCTGGACAAAGGAATCTCACTGCAGCCTCAGGAATGGCGCCTCCGGTTCGACAAAGGCTTTACCTGCTTCTGGTACTTGAAGGACTTCAAGCAGGCAGGGGAGGTGTGGCTTGAAGCCAGCCGCATTGCGGGCGCGCCGCCATGGATGGAAGCGCTCGCGGCCCGGGGGCTCTCGCAGGGCGGTGCCATAGAGACGGCCAAAGACCTGTGGCGCCGGCAGCTCGAGAATTCCGCGCGTGCTGACGTGAAAGAAAACGCCCGAAACCATTTGGCCAGCATCCAAGTCGACGAGGACCTGTGGACCCTGGAGTTTTTCCTCGAGAAGTATGCCGCCGCGCACGGCGATGCGCCGCCAGGCCTGGAGAGCCTCGTGGCCGCGCGATTCCTCACCTATGTCCCCAAAGACCCTTCCGGTGTGCCCTACCATTATGATCCGGCCACGGGCGCGGTCCGCCTGAGCGCTGAAAGCAAGGTACGCTATATTGCCCTACCCTATGCTTACCGTGAAACATTCAGGGACAGGCTGGGGCGGCTATACGACTCGCGAATCCGGCAACATTGAGAAATCCTGTGAAGGGAGTCAAACCCGGATTCCGAGGTTGGACCAAGTCATTGGAATGGGATGAAATCTTGATCCCGCGCCGGAGGCGCGGCAGTTCATAGACCCGGCCGTGAGGCCGGGGTAGGAGAGAAGACCTTTATGAGCGCCGAAGGCTCGGTTGTGGTCGGGATCAGGTCCATAAAACAACTTCGGAATCCGGGTTGCACTACCGGGACGCCGGGAAGAACATGGCTGTTTCTGGCATCCTCGCGGTTTATTACTTTGCGGTGGTGACGTGGTCGCCGCCGAAATCCTTGCTCTGATAGAGTGCGGCGTCGGCCGCGAGCAACAGGGCTTCGGCGGTGCGGCCGTGCTCGGGGAAAATGGCGACTCCCAGCGATGCGGTGATGCGGCCGAGCGGCCGGCCCCGATGCAGCACATCCATGTGCTTGATCGCCTCGCGCAACGCCTCCGCCCGCTGCTGCGTCACATCGGCGCTCCCTTCCGGCAGGATCAGGGTGAACTCTTCCCCCCCGTAGCGGCAGGCGATGTCTTCGCCCCGGATGTTGGTTTGAAGTAAGGTGCCCAGCTCGCGCAGCAGAGTGTCGCCGGCGTCGTGGCCGTAGCTGTCGTTGAAATGCTTGAAGCGATCCAGATCGAGCATGATCACGCCGAGGGGACGCTGATTGCGTACCGCACGCCGCAACTCGAGCGCGAGCGACTCCTCCATGAAACGCCGGTTGAACAGGCCTGTGAGCGGATCGCGGATCGACTGGCTGCGCAGGGTTTCGTGCAGCTTGAGGTTGGAGAGGGCCATCGCGATGTGCTCGGCCATGGCCACGGCCAGCCGCTGCTTCGCCTCCGTCAGGCGGGCGCTGGCAGGCTGCGTGAGATAGAGGATTCCGAGCGCTTCGCTCTGGGCCATCATGGGGACGCAGAGATAGCCCTCGGGGGCTGGGTGCGGAAGGTGCTTGCACAGCAGGCCGACGCCGGAGTCCTCCACCCAGTGAACCCGGCCGCGGCGCAGGCCCCAGCATTCGTCCGGTGCAAACACGCGCTCGACCATGGAGGAGTCGCCCCACACGGCAACGGCTTCCACGAGATTGCGCGACGACGTGATGGCATACAGGGCTCCTGCCTGCACCGGGAAGATCTGCTGTGCCACTCTGACGATAACCGTGTACGCCTCTTCGGTCGTGAGGCAGGCGCGCAGCATGTCGCCCATTTCGCTGAGGAGGGTCATTTCGCGCGTGCGCTGTTCGAGTTCGTGTACCCAGGCCTCGAGGTTCTGCTTTGCTTGCTGGAGCGCCTCCTCGGTTTTCTTTCTTTCCGTAATGTCGCGGGCGATGCCCTGCACCCCTACAGGCTTGCCGTCGTGGAAGATGATGTGGGTGCTGATTTCGAGCGCTACCCGCTGGCCTTCCCTGGTGATGATCTCCAGTTCGTAAGTCGCGGGGCTCTCCTGGCGCGCCATCATCTTGCGGGCGACCTCCTGGCAATCGAGGGCTACAAACTGCGAAAGCTTCATCTGGAGCGCCTCTGCGCGGGAATACCCCGTAATCCTCTCGGCAGCCTTGTTGAGCGAGGTGAGGTTGCCACCGAGGTCCATGGTGAAGACCATGTCGTTGGCATTCTCGAACAGCTCCCGATAGCGTTCCTCGCTCGCGCGGAGTGCCTCCTCGGCCTGCAGCCTGCGGCGGTCAGTGCCGAATTCCCAGAAGTAGTTCCGAAAAAGGGAGGCCAGTCGCGGCTCGTCCCGCAGCATGGTGAGGAGGTGCGCCCGGACCTGTGGGTCGGAATGGTAGGAAATCTCGGGATGGGCCTCCAGCCACAGGTGGGACGCCTTCACATAGGCGAGAAAGCGGATCAGATGCTCGTAGTTTATCGTCGTCAGAAGACGCCGGAGTTCCACATGGGATGCTTCCGCTTCGGCGGGTTTGAGGTAGAAGAGGATGCAGGCGAATACGAGAGTCTCTTCCAGCTCCGAATCCGGATCAGGCCAGCCGGGCAGGGGGTGAGATACTCCCGATAAAATGCCGATAATGTGTGCCAGATCTCCCTCGGTCGAAGGAGCAGGCTTCTGCAGGAGGACGAGAATATCCGTGGCCGGGATCCCAAGGCCGTGGAGATTGCAGCTGTGCGTGACGATGGAATAGGGTGCGGCACAATAGCGCGCGAGCTGGATAAACAGTTTCTCCTTCAGCAGTTCGGGGATGGGATTGTTGTAATATCCCGCGAGGCTCTGCCGCCAGAGGTCCTGGAGCACTTCCGGGAAATCGGCTGCAGGCGCGAAAAAGAGCGGGAAATAGCCAAGCCTCTTGGTGATCTCGTTTTTGATCTGGTCCGGGGTCGCAGGCGCCGCATCCGCGGCCGCATGGCTCAGCGCCAGTTCCGCCTTGGCCAGTTCGAACTCGAGGCTTTCAAGATCGGCGATCTTCTGACGCAGCGATTCGATTTCCTGACTGATCCTGCTTTTGGGCAAGATCGGGTCTTCGAGCTTGTCTCTGTTCCAGAGCGGCGCCAATTTCACCTCGCCATTTCAGGTTCGCTGAACTGCCCGAAACGATCCCAGACTAATACTGATGAAATTCTTAGGGCAGAGACCTTGCCTCAGCGATGAGAGAGAGCCTCAAGACAGCTCAAAGCAAGACTTGGGGAGAGTTGGAGCCTTCCCCGGTTTTGCCAATGCAAAACCCTATCCATCATAAATATGCGGCCGCGTTAAGTCAATCGTTCACATCGATCATTTCTTTAGGGAACGGGCATATTCCAGATTGCGCCGCGCCTCCTCGGAGTCCGGGCTGAGACGCACTGCTTCCGAAAATTCCGCGATCGCTTCGTCGATACGTCCCAGGTTGGCCAGCGCGCTGCCGAGATTGTTGTGCGCGCCGGCATAGTCTGGTTTCAATCGGATCGCGGTCGCGAACTCGGCGATCGCCCCACTCATATTGTCCTGGCGGGCCAAGGTGACGCCCAGATTGTAGTGAGCCTCGGCATTATCGGGCTCCAGCCGGACCGCCTGATAAAATTGAGCTGTAGCTTCGGACAGTCGTCCCACACCGGCGTAGACGTTGCCCAGGTTATAGTGGGCATTCGCGGAGCCGGGCCATATCCTTACTGCTTCGAGCAGTTGCGCTATCGAGTCGTCTGTCTTTCCGAGGGCGCCTAAGGCGATGCCCAGATTAATGCGGGCCTCGGGAGAATCCGGATTCAGGCGTATGGCCTCCGAGAGCTGCTGGATCGCCTCGCCGGTCCGTCGCAGCCTGAGGTAGACATCCCCGAGGTTCGCATGCGCTTCCGGATAGTTGGGTCTTATCCTGATTGCCTCCTGGTAGTGCCAGATGGCATCGTCCATCTTCCCCTGCTCCACCAGCGCAACACCCAAGCCGTTGTGCGCCACCTGATTGTCGGCCGTAATCCTCAGCGCATGCTGGAAGAGAGATGCACTGTCCTTCCAATATTGTATCTGAAACCAGGTGAGTATCAGGCAGGCCGCACAGGCCGCCGTCGCCAGACCCGCGAGCACATATTTCCCCCGCGGCCGGCGCTCGAAAAGGTCGGCCGCACCCCAGGCCAGCATCAGGAGGATCCCGACCGAGGGTATGTAAGTGTACCGATCAGCGCGAGCCTGCATCCCGACCTGAACCAGTCCGATCACAGGGACCAGCGTGCCCAGATACCAGAACCACCCTACAGCAAGATAGGGAAAACGCCTGATGGAGCGCAGCACCAGAACCGAGATGCCCGCCACCGCGAGACCGGCCGTTATGACTTGCCAGGCCGGCAACTCCAACGGATGCGGGTAAAAGGCTGCCAGCCTCCAGGGCCAGAACACCTTCGCGATGTAGACGATATAGGAAATGAGGGCGGTTGCGAGGCGAGTGCCCAGAGGGATCCAGTCCAGCGAGATCACGGCTCCCCCGCGTCGTTGGACCATGAAAGTTACGGCCGCCATGCAGGCCGAAAGCGCGAAGAATGGCACCTTTTCCCGAAGAACACTGCCGACACCAGGCTTCGCTTCAAGGTCGAGCCGCAGCTTTTGCTTCGGCTCGCCCGGCACCGTGGATCCCGGAACCCGGATGCGCCGCAACGGCCAGAAGTCCAGCAGCAGCAAAACAAACGGCAGGGTGATGATCATCGATTTGGACATCAGGCCCAGGCAAAACGAAACGAGAACGATCAGGTATCGGCCCGGCCTCGGCCGCTCGACATAGCGAAGGTAGGCCCACAGAGCCAGAAACCAGAAAAAACAGCTCAGGACATCTTTGCGTTCCGTCACCCATGCAACGGACTCGACGTGCAAGGGGTGAAGCGCGAACAGGCATGCGACAAAGGCACTGCGCCAGCGCGACCCGGTCATGCGCTTGAGGAACGCGAAGAGAAGCAGCGTGCTCAGGGTGTGAAAGAGCACGTTGGTCAGATGGTGCAGCCCGCTGCGCAGCCCGAAAAGCTGGCAATCCGCCATGTGCGAAAGCCAGGTCAACGGAAGCCAATTGCCGTCATAGTCGGAGGTGAAGGCCCAAACCATGCTCTCCCAGGTCAGTCCGGCGCGCACGTGGGAGTTTTCGCTGACGTATTCGCGGTCATCGTAGTTGACGAAATCGTAGCTTCGAACCTGACTGTAGACGGCGAGCGTAGTAAGGAGCAGGAGGATGTATACGAGAATGTCAAGCCGCTGGGCGGGTTGCCGCTTATCCGACCGGACTGCTCCGGCTTTTCGGTGAGTCTTAGCCATGCACCGAGTAGGCTAACAAAAAACCGTCCGGAAAATCAAAAAATCTCCGCAGTCCCACGCACCCGGCCGCACCTACTCGCATATATAACTCATGCATCTCTGGTTGACGAACGTCGGGATCGGTATCCCAGTCGCTGTGGCAATCGCAATCGGAACTCTTAACCGGCAAAAGCCGATCGCGATCACGATTGCGATCCCGATCCCGATGCCGATCTGTCTATTTTCGGAGCCTCACCCCATGCCATGCCAAAGGCAGTCAAGGTGTTCCTGTCATCTGGTGCTGCTTTTGCATTTTCGAAGGAGTTCTGATTCCGGTTTTATTGCGCGGTGACTATGCGGTCGCCGCCTTCCTGTCTGGCGCGCTGGAGGGCGGCATCAGCCGCCCGCATGATGGTCTCGACGGTTCGTCCGTGCTCCGGGAATCCGGCGATGCCGGCGGATGCCGTGACATGGCCGAGCTGGCGGCCGCGATGCCGGATCTCGAGATTCCTGATCATCTCGCGCAGGCTCTCCGCCCTCTGCGCCGTAATTTCGAGGCTTCCCTGGGGCAGGATGACCGCGAACTTCTCGGCGCCGAAGCGGCATGCGATGTCTTCCTTGCGGATGATGGTCTGCAGAAGGCCGCCGATCTCGAGCAGGATGGCGTTTTCAGCGTCCTCGCCGAAGGCCCGGCACTGGTCCTGATAGTTGTCGACTTCGAGCATGATCACGCCGAGGGGGCGCCGGTTGCGGGCTGCCCGTCGCAGCTCGAGCTCGAGCGACTCTTCCATGAAACGCCGGTTGAAGAGGCCCGTGAGCGGATCGCGGATCGACTGGCTGCGCAGGGTCTCGTGCAGCTTGAGGTTGGATAGGGCCATTCCGATATGTTCGGCCATGGCCAGGGCCAGGCGCTGCTTTGCCTCGGTGAGGCGGGCGTTTGGAGGCTGGGTGAGGTGCAGGATCCCGAGCGCTTCGCTCTGAGCCATCATGGGCACGCACAGGTAGCCTTCGGGAGGTGGATGGTGCAGGTGCTTGCACAGGAGGCCGACGCCGGAGTCCTCCACCCAGTGAACCCGGCCGCGGCGCAAGGCCCAGCACTCGTCCGGGGCGAAGGCACGCTCGACGAGTGAAGATTCGCCCCACACAGCCACGGCCTCGACGAGATTGCGGGCAGGCGAAATGACGTACAGCGCTCCCACCTGGACGGGGAAGATCTGCTGCGCCACCCGGACGATGACCATGTAGGCCTCTTCGGTAGTAAGGCAGGCGCGCAGCATATCGCCCATCTCGCTGAGCAGGGTCATCTCACGCGTGCGTTGCTCGAGTTCGTGCACCCAGGCCTCGAGGTTATGCTTGGCCTGCTGGAGCGCCTCCTCGGTTTTTTTTCTCTCGGTGATGTCGCGGGCGATGCCCTGTACGCCCACCGGCTTGCCGTCGCGGGTGATGATGTGAGTACTGACCTCGAGCGCCACACGCCGGCCGTCCTTGCAAATGACATCGATCTCGTAGGGCGCCGGGCTCTCTCCCGCAACCTGCCGCTCGATCATCTTGCAGACAGTCTTGAGATGCTCGGGAGCCACCAGATCGCTTGCCTTCATCCGAAGAGCCTCGGCGCGCGCGTATCCCGTGATGCGCTCGGCAGCCTTGTTGACGGAAGTGAATCGACCCTCGAGGTCATGGGTATAGACGATATCGTTGGCGTTCTCGAACAGCTCCAGGTAGCGATCCTCGGTGGCGCGCCGGCTCTCCTCTGCGTTTCTGCGCTCCGTAATGTCCTGAACAAAGGCGATACCACCGCTGACCTTTGCGGCGGCATCAAACAAGGGGCCGTAATAGGCGTCGCAGAACCCCTCTTTGCCCGTTGCTTCGATGCGAAAGGGGCGGTTCCGGACCGTCACCGTCTCGCCCCTGAGAGCCTCCAGCAGATACTTGTCGTCCCCGGTCTCCGCCAGGAATGGAAAGACGTCAAAAATGACGTGGCCGACGGCATCCCCTTCTTTGATGCCGAATATCCGTTCCATTGCAGGATTCCAGAGTGAACAGACCAGGTCGCGATCAAAGGCAAAAATGCCGTCCTGGCTGTCGTGCAAGACCCTTTCGGCGATCTGCTTTTCCCTGACCAGCGTCTCTTCCGCCTGCTTGCGGTCGCTGATATCCTCGACAAAAACCATGCTGTAGAGCGGGCTGCCGTCTTCGCCGCGAACGGCGGCAGCCGTCAACTCGACCCAGACAAACTCTTTCGTCTGTTTCAGGCAGCGTTGCTCCACCCGCGCACGCGCACGGGCACCGCTCAGGACCTGATCGATGACGTGAATGCAGGGGCTGACGTCCTGCGGGTGAGTGATGGCAGGGAGGCTGAGAGCCTCCAGTTCCTGCTCCGCGTAGCCCAGCAACCGGCAGAGCGCCTGGTTGGCTTTCATGATCCGGTAGTCGGGGTCCAGAATGGCTATGCCAAAAGGCCCCTGCTCCAGGATTAGGGGCAGCAGCGATTCCTCTTTGCCGGTCGCCGCGTCGGCTGTGGCGGCCGGCCGCCAGGGCGGCTGCTCCTCATAATAGCCCCGCAGGAATGGGGCCAGGCGCGGCTCCTCCTCCAACATGGGGCGCAGATTCGTTCGGATGACCTCATCCTTATCCTGGGCCGGCTCTGGGTAGGCCTCCAGCCAGATATGGTGCTGTCGCACATAAACGAGAAACGCGTTGAGCCGGGCGTAATTGGCGGGCCCCAGAAACCCACGCAACTCATCCCGGCATCGTGCGCTCCTCTCCGGATTGAGAAAGAGGTAGATCGAACAGTGCAGCAGCGCCTCCTCGAGCGGCGAGCCAGGCTCTGGCCAGCCGGACAAAGGGCGGGGGGTGGAGGCAAAACGGGCAAAGAATGTCCCGAGATCCTCTTCCGATGCCGGCGCCGGCAGCTCGAGCCACCGCAGGATCTCCCCTGCGTGCATCCCCAGGCGTTTGAGGCCGCAGCTATGCGCCAATATGGCATAAGAAACCGGGCAAGAGCGGGAAAGGCGGGCGAAGAGCTTCTCCTTGGTCAAGGGAGGAATAGGGTTTTTCAAGTAGGAGGAGCGCATCTGTTGCCAGAGCGAGGCGAGGATTTCCGGCACATCCGCTACGGGATCAAGAAAGGGCGGGACGAAGCCGATCTGGGTCTCGATTTCCACCTTCATCCGCTCCAGCGCTCGCCTCGAGGCTTCGGACAGCTGCGTGCGCGTCCCTGCGGCAGGAATAGACTCGAGCACCATACCCTTGAGCTCGGCAATCTGCTTCCGAAGCGATTCCAATTCCTCGGCCAGTCGGTCCTTGGGACTTTCCCCGAAGTCCATTCTCTTTCCCCGTGAGAACGAAAGCTCAATTTTTGGGTGGCACTTATAGCAAATCGGCTGCCCTCTGACGGTATATTACAGAATTTCGCCGACAAGATCCGTATTTCGCGATTTCATAGAGGGGTATAATCTTAGTGACTGATCGGGCGGGAGTCGGAAAACACGTATCCGGCCACCAAATTTCCGGTTTTTGAAATTTGATTCCAGGAAGCTTCCCAAAATTGGGCAAGATGGTATACTTTTCACTTGCTGGTCCCCGAAATGGCATAATTGCCTGGCGCTGCATTTGGCAGGGAGGTCGTTGATGAGCGGTCCTAGACTGAAGTTTGTGGTGGGCGGAGTCGTGATTGTGGGAGCCCTGATCTGGCTGGGTTTCACCGGCTATCAGGAGAGCAAAGCCTACTACATCACCGTCGATGAGTTCCATGCCATGCAAGGCGCGCTTCAGGGAAAGACGGTCAAAGTCGCCGGGGATGTGGTCGAGGGCTCGATCGATCGGGGTAGGAAGCCGATGGAGTTCGTCATCAGCAATCAAAGCACAACACTGCGGGTCCGGTATGTCGGCAAGGACGTGATTCCCGACACTTTCAAGGATGGATCAAAGGCCGTTGTTGAGGGGAATATCGGCCAGGATGGTGTTTTTCAAGCCCGCCGTATTGAGGCGAAGTGCGCTTCCAAGTACGAGGCAGAGTACGAGAAAAGGGTCAAATAAATCCCGGGACCGTCGCCACTGACCCTAAATTGGAGAGGTTTTACATGAGTGAGTTCGGCAACTTCTGTCTGTTGCTTGCCCTGGTTCTCGCCGTCTATGCTTTGCTCTCCTCGCTTTTGGGCGCGGTGCGCAAGCAACATCGCATCGTGCGCAGCGCCGAGCGCGCCGCTCTGGCTGCCTGCGTGAGCATCACGCTCGCAACTGCGAGCATGCTGTATCTCCTGATCACCAGCGATTTCTCCGTATCCCACGTCGCCAGCGCCAGCAACCGGGATCTGCCGCTCTTTTACAAGATCGCGGCGCTCTGGGGCGCGCACGACGGTTCGATGTTGCTGTGGGTGTTCGTCACCTCGATCTTCAGCGGGGCGGTTATTTACCAGAATCGGTACCGCTATCGCGACATGATGCCATACGTGATCGCGGTACTGATGCTGAACCTGTCGTTCTTCCTGGCATTGAATCTCTTCCTGTCCAATCCCTTCAACCAGCTCATGCAGGTCAACGCCGACGGCAGCATGTTCAGATACATTCCAGCCGACGGCCGGGGGCTCAATCCTCTGCTGCAATACTGGGCGATGGTGATTCACCCGCCGATCCTGTATCTGGGGTTCATCGGCTTCGTCGTGCCGTTCGCCTTTGCCTCGGCAGCGCTGATCACCCGCCAGCTTGGCGATTCCTGGATCCGCACGACCCGGCGCTGGACTTTGCTCACCTGGCTGTTCCTGGGAACCGGCCTCATTCTTGGGGCCAAGTGGGCTTACGTGGTGCTCGGATGGGGGGGATACTGGGGATGGGATCCGGTTGAGAACTCCTCTCTCATGCCCTGGCTGATCGCGACGGCCTTCCTGCACTCGGTGATCATCCAGGAGCGCAAGGGGATGCTGAAGGTCTGGAACATGATCCTGGTGTTGATGTGCTATCTGCTGGGTGTCTTTGGCACCTTCATTACCCGCAGCGGCGTTGTGAGTTCGGTCCACGCCTTTGCGGACTCGTCTTTGGGCCGGTACTTCGTCCTCTACATGGGCCTGGTGGCGCTGGGCACTCTCTGTCTGATCATCGATCGTCTCCCTTACCTCAAGAGCGAGCGGCCCCTCGACTCCGTGCTCTCGCGCGAGAGCGCCTTCCTGTTCAACAATCTCATTCTCGTCGTGGCATGCCTCACTGTGCTGTGGGGAACAATGTTCCCGGTTCTCTCGGAGTTGCTACAGGGCAGCAAGATTACTGTGGGGCCGCCGTTCTTCAACAGGGTGAACATTCCGATCGGACTGTTCCTGCTGTTCCTGACGGGCGTAGGACCACTCTTCGCCTGGCGCAAGACATCGATCGAGAGCCTGAAGAAGGCTTTTTTCTGGCCCGGAATCCTGTCGGCTGCATCCTGTGCGGCGCTGCTGGCGGCGGGGATGCGCGAATTCTACACGGTGGGCTGTTTCACGCTCTGCGTATTTGTGACGGTGACTATCTTCGAGGAGTTCTACAAGGCCACCCGCATCCGCGCCAGGATTAAGGGCGAGAACTTTCTCGTCGCCATCACCCGGCTCACGCTGAAGAACAAGAGGCGTTACGGCGGCTATGTCGTTCACTTCGGCGTCGTACTTACCTTCATTGGCCTCGCCGGCAACGCGTTCAACCGGGAGGTCAGCCAGACGATGATCCCTGGTGACGAATTGAAGATCGGCGACTACACGTTGAAGCTGACCGGCTATAAAGAGGGCGAAACCCCGAATTATGTGTACGGCGTGACGATGCTGGATGCGTACAAGGACGGGAAGTTCCTGCGCACCATGAAGCCGGAGAAGCGTTCCTACAAGACCGGTGAGGGGCAGACCACAACCGAGGTGTCGCTGCGGAGCACGCCCAAAGAGGATTTGTACACCGTGTTCAACGGCGTCTCCAACGACGGCCGCGGGTATGAAATCAAGGCGCACGTCAATCCGCTCGTCTTCTGGGTCTGGTTCGGGTCGGCGGTGATGGTTTTCGGCACGCTGATAACGCTGCTTCCCGACCGCAAAGGCGCATTTGGCACGCCGCAGCTCTCTCTGGGCCGGAGCGCGGCCTTCGAAGAGAGCATGAAGCTGAAGTAGGGCAGAGATCCCTGGAGTGCGGCAGCCTGGCGCCGCCTTTCGGTCACGGGCCAAGGCGCAAGCAAGCTGGTGCATTTCAGGGATCTCATTTCGGATTGAACAAGATATGAAAAGGACGGCAAGCACGTTCCTGCTGCTTGGTCTCCTGGTCTTGCCGCTTTGGGCGCAGGCGCCGAGAGACATAAGCAAGGAGTACAAGGAAGCCTGCGACCGGCTCGTCTGCCAGTGCGGCTGCAATGAGCAGCTCAGTGTCTGCGCCATGCAGAACTGCAGCTCGGCCACCCCGATGCGCGCCGAGGTCCGCGGCCGGCTGCTGAAGGGTGAACGCGTGGACGCCATTGTGGAAAGCTTCGTCGCCCGTTATGGCAAGAAAGTGCTTTCGGCCCCCACGATGAAGGGCTTCGACATCACGGCCTGGATCATGCCATTTCTGATCTTTTGCCTGGGCATCGTCGTGGTGAGCCGGATTGTCGTGCGCATGGTGAGGCCCATTCCGGCTACGGAACAGGCCCCCCTTGCGGTCGACCCCAGGGTCGAGCAGGAACTCAAGGATTTTGAAGAGGAGAGTTGATGACATTCCTGGCGGGAACAATCCTGACGGTATTGATGGCCATCTACGTCCTTATGCCTCTATTCAAGGAGCCGAAGGGAAACCTCGAGGTCGAACTGCTGGCGGAGACGGAGCTGGACCGGCTGCTGAATCGAAAGGCGGTCGTCTACAGCAATATCAAGGATCTGGAGTTCGAATACAAAATGGGCCGCCTCGGCGATGCGGACTTCCACAGGCTCGAAGCCGGCTTCAAGGCGGAGGCGGCCGAGATCCTGCAAAAGCTCGATCATTTGGGAGTCGAGGAAAACCTCGATGAAGGCCTCGAGCAGGCCATCGCCGCGCGCAAAGCGAAGCTCACATCCGGGCGGGGGCAGGAGCCCAGGGCTTGTCCTGCCTGCGGTTCCGAAGTCGCTCCCGGCAAGCAGTTCTGCGCCGACTGCGGCCGCCGTCTTTAGTGCGTGCTTAGCCCACGGCCTCTCGCCGTGCGACCCTGGCAGGCTCAGCCGTTCCGGCGAGCCGTGGACTGCTATTAGCCCCGCAGGGGCGTCCGCAGTTTACAACCCAGGCCGCAAGGCCTGGGATTCGACCAGAGTCCAGAGGATGAGCTGACAGGGCGACACAGAAAAAGCGGGTGAGTTGCATCGCCCCTTCAGGGCTCCTTTTTTGCGATCGCCCGGACCCAGGGCTTGCGCCCTGGGCTGTTGGCTGCGATCGCCGCTGCGGGGCGGGGTGAAGATGCTGGGGGCGCGGGGCTGGGTGAAGGGGCGTGGAACTGATGAGAAGACGATTGGCTGGGGATGCGGTGATTTACAGTCTGAACGGCCCCAACGCAGCTTTCTGATATGTAGCTCGCCCCGTTTTGCGGGGCCAGCCAAAGCCACGTACTCCAGGCGTGGTCGATTATTCATGAGTGATGAGTCATGAGTGATGAGCAAGAACGACAATAATCCGGGCTTGGTTACTCATCAATCATGACTCATCACTCGTTACGCGCCATTCTCGGCGGTCGCTGCGGTGATGTTTCTAAAAAAGTGATTCTCATGAAAGAAGTCTTTGATTCCAAGCACTTATGGATTAAGTTTGCCCGCATGACTCTTGTCAGAAGGGCGTTATTGCTGGTGCCGGCGGCTGTTCTGCTCGTGCTCCCAGCCTGGCCGCAAGGGCAAGGCGTCCTGGATGGCCGGCTCGTGAACGCAACGGCCGCCGCGAACACGCCTTCGGGAGTGGCGCTGGATGTTATCGGACTGGCGGGTGGGATGAACGTACTGAAATCGTCGGTCACGGACTCGGCAGGCAGGTTTCGCATCGACGGATTGCCGACCAATACGCCGCTCCTGATCCGCGCCGACTACAAGGGAGTCTACTACTACGGCCAGGTCAACCTCGACGCCGGGGGAAAGGCGCATCTTGAGATCCAGGTGTTCGATGAGACCACATCTGCGCAGGGGATCCGGCTCGAGAGCGTCCGGATCGCGTTCAAACTGACCGGCACCGGCCTGAGTTCCCTCGAATCCTACACCTTCAACAACGAAACCAAACCCCCGCGCAGCTTCATGCGGGAAGACGGCAGTTTCCGTTTCTCCAAGGCGCCCGGAATCACCGAGCCTCCGCGCCTCGACGTAACGGGCCCCGGAGCGAGCATGCCGGTGACGCAGTCTCCGCTGGAAAGCGCGGACGGCCAGAGCTATTACAGCCGGTATGCGCTGCGGCCGGGCATTACGACTTTCGATGTCGCGCAGATGCTTCCCTATCAGAATGGCAGCTACAGCTATCGCAAGAAGTTCTTCCAGGATGCAACCTCCTTGAAGATCGGTGTCATCCCTCAGGACTTGAGGGTGTCGGGGGAAGGGCTGGCGAAGGTGCAGACCGACGCGGCGCAAAACTTCGCCGTCTATTCCGCAGGTCCCATCAAAGCGGGCACGGAAGTGGTCTGGACCCTTTCGGGGGGCACGCCTGTGGTGGAAGCCCCGGTCCCCGCGCCGGAGCCGGAGGCAGGCCCGGCGGTTCGGCCCATGCCCACACTGGTGGGGCAGAACGCGCTGACCATCGGCCCGCTGCTGTTGATCGGCCTCATCATGATACTCTGGTATGCGCACAAGCGCGTTATCCCCGCGGCTGCGAATGGTAAGGAGGCGCGTACCCGGGAATTGCGGGAGCGCCGCGAACAGCTGTTGAACTACGTTGCCTCCCTGGATGCGCAGTTCGAGAGCCATGCCTTGGATCAGCGCGCGTACCTGCGGTTGCGCGAGCAAAGCAAGCGCCATCTGCGCCGCATCGCCACGCTGCTCGCGAAAACAGGAGTCGGGAGTCAGGAGTCGGAAGTCAGGCGAAAAGCGAACTCATAACCCCCGACTTCTTCTTTCCTGAGGTCCGATGGCTGAAATGATTGAAGTGCGGGGGTTGGCGAAATATTTCGGGCGCTTCTCGGCCCTGCGTGATTTGTCCATCACCGTTTCCCAGGGGCAATTCATCGCGCTATTCGGCCGCAACGGTGCCGGCAAGACCACATTCCTCAGAATCCTGGCGGGGCTGTCCCGCGCCTCGGCAGGCTCGGTCAAAATTCAAGCGGCCAGGCCCGGCAGCCAGGGTGCACGCGGAATCACCGGCTATCTCTCGCACAACACCGCACTCTATCTGGATCTGACGGCACTCGAAAACCTGCGCTTCTACGCCCGACTCCTCGACCTCGCCAGCAACGACGCGGACCTGGAAGAGCGCATCGCGCGCGTGGGGCTGGCCGGGCGCGCGCGCGAGCCTGTGCGCAACTACTCACGCGGTATGCAACAGCGCCTGGCGATCGCGCGTGCATTCCTGCACGATCCCGGCGTCCTGCTGCTGGATGAGCCGTTCACCGGCTTGGACCGTGAGGGGACCGAATTTTTGAGAACCTACTTGAGTGAAGCCCGCACGCGCGGCAAGACTTGCCTCATGGCCATCCACGATGCTCCCCTTGGCTATGCTTTGGCGGACCGTCTGGTCGTGATCGAAAAGGGTGTGGTGGCGCTGGATCTGCCCCGGCAGTCCGGCAGTCTCGATGAGTTCCAAAATCACTACCGGGCACTCACGGAGGGGCGCTGAGATGCTGGGCAAAGTCTGGGCGGTCTTCCGCAAGGACCTACTCATCGAGTTGCGGACGAAGGACTCGCTCAATGCCATGCTGTTCTTCGGCATCGTGGTCCTGGTGGTCTTCAACTTCGCGCTCGAGGCGGCAAGCGACTCGATCCGCGATGCGGTGCCGGGCGTGCTTTGGGTGGCCTTCGTTTTTTCGGGAACTCTCGGGCTAAATCGAATGTTTGCCTCGGAAAAAGAAAACAGCTGCCTGCAGGGATTACTGATGGTGCCGATGGATCGCGGGATCATCTATCTTGGGAAGATGCTGGCGTCCGTGGTCTTCATGTTGATTGCGGAGGTTGTTATCTTCATGTTTGCCCTGATTTTCTTCAATCTGACCGTATGGGCTGAGATCCCCTATCTCATTCTGGTATTCTTTATTGGTACTCTCGGTTTTACGGGGGTGGGAACCCTCTTGTCGGCGATTGCGGTTAATACCAAACTGCGGGAAGTGTTGCTTCCTCTAATCCTCTTTCCGGTGGTCCTGCCCATCCTCATTAATGCGGTCGAGGCGACAAACGTCATTCTCAATACTGGGGATTATCGGGCTTTGAAGCTCCCCCTGACGTTCATGTCCGCCTTCACGATCATATTTGGTACACTTGCGTATCTGCTTTTCGATTTTGTTCTGGAGGATTAAGTAATGAATCAGCCAAGACACGGGCATTTCGATGCCGCCTTATGGGCACTCCTCCTGATCAGCATGACCCTGGCTCTCTATATGGCATTGATTGGAGCGCCACGCGCGGACGCGAAAGCACTGTGGGATCTCCAGCGCATTTTCTACTTTCATGTTCCGTCGGGGATTATGGGGTTGACCGCATTCGCGGTGAATTTCGTCGCTTCCCTGATGTACCTGATCAGGAAGGACCGCAAGTGGGACAGCCTTGCACTCTCGGCGGCGGAAATCGGAGTGATGTTCTTCACCATTGTCCTGGTGACCGGGCCGATCTGGGCCAAGCCTGCCTGGCTTCGCTGGTGGACGTGGCAGCCGCGATTGACCTCGTCGCTGGTTCTCTGGATCCTCTATCTTGCTTACATGCTATTGCGCAGTTATCTTTCGGATCCCGAGAGAAGAGCGATGATTTCGGCGATCTTCGGGATTATTGCCTTTCTCGACGCCCCAATCGTCTGGTTTTCCATCCGTTGGGCGGCAACCAATCCCAAGTTTCGCGGTTCACACCCGGAGGCGATGTTGGAGACAGGAGGGCTGGATCGTGCCATGTGGCCAGCGTTTCTGACGTGCCTCGCAGCCTTTGCGATACTGCTCGTGTACCTGATTCGCCGTCGCTTCTTCCTGGAGTCGGCGCGCCTGGAGGCGGAGCGGCTCGAACGCATGGCGAACCTGGCACGCTGAGTATCAAGAAAGGGACCGAATCACTATGGGAACAGTCAACACCATGAATTACCTCTTTGCGGCCTACACGGCCATCTGGATCATTCTCGCCGTCTACCTCTTCTCGATCCAGTCCCGGGAAAAGCAGCTGCGCGCAGAACTCCAGAGCTTGCGCGAGCTCGTGGAGCGGCAGTCGGCAGGCAAGCGATAAGTCCGCGAGCTGCAAAGAATCTCAATGCAGAGGACGCGGAGGTCGCAGACAAGAACAGGGCCCGGGTGTATGTGCCTTTGTTTTTTCCTCCGCGCCCCCTGTGCCCTCCGCGCCGAGATTTGATGCTCCGCTGAATTCGGCAATCCCAAATTGAAAGTTCTGCTTGAAAGCCGGCGGACACGTATGCCAAGTTGGAGGCCGCTGCGCGCATAATCTTTCCTTACATAAGGAGCAATGCTGATGGCCTCTACCAGTCCTCAGCCTCTGGCGGAATTCACTCTGAAGGCCGTTTTGGCCGGGATTGTGCTCGGGATCGTATTTGGCGCCGCCAACGCCTATCTCGGATTGCGTGTCGGCCTGACGGTCTCGGCATCGATTCCGGCTGCCGTCATGACTGTGGCGATCTTCAAGCTTTTTGGCGCCAGGGGTACCATACTCGAAGCCAACATCTCGCAGACCATCGGCTCGGCATCGACGGCGCTCGCCACCGGCACGATCTACACCATCCCTGCCCTTTTCCTCTGGGGCATGATCCCCCCCTATTTCGAGATGGTCGCGCTTTGCTTCCTGGGCGGCGTTCTCGGGCTGGCGGCCATGATCCCATTGCGGCGGCTGCTCATCGTGGAAGCACACGATGAATTGCCCTACCCGGAAGGGACCGCGTGCGCAGTCGTCCTGAGGGCGACAACGGCAGGCGCCTCCGGGAGCGCCTGGATTTTCCGGGGCATGGCTGTGGGCGCACTCATCAAGATCCTCGTCTCGCTCGCATTCCTGCTCCCCAATGCTGTCAGCGTTGCCATTCCCGTGCTGCCGCACGCCGAGCTTGCTCTCGAACTGGCGCCTGCGCTCCTGGGCGTCGGATTCATCCTGGGCTATCGGCAGTCAGGAGTGCTTGTGGCCGGCTCCCTGGTGTCATCGCTGGTTCTGATCCCGCTGATCTCGTGGATCGGCAGCGGGCTGGCGGCGCCGCTGTATCCGGAAACCCAGCGGCTTATCTCGGCAATGACCACGAATGACATCTGGGCGCGCTATGTGCGATACATCGGTGCGGGTGCCGTAGCCACCGCGGGGATTCTCACCGTGCTTCGCGGTCTTCCGACCATGGTGGGTGCATTCGCAGCAGTGGTGCGCGGCATCCGGAGGGCCGGCAGCTCAGTGGCTGCCGGCATCGTACCCAGCACGGAACGCGACCTGCCGGGAAGCTTCGTGATCGGTACGATCGTCACCGTTGTGGCGGTCGCCGCGCTTGTGCCCGGGATCTTTGCCGGAGGGATGGGACTGTTGCCGCGTACGATCTGTGCGTTAGGTGTCGGCATTTTCGGCATGCTGTTTGTTGCGGTTGCGGCGCGCATCGTAGGCATCGTAGGTGTAACCTCGCAACCGACTTCGGGCATCGCGCTGATCACCCTTCTTGGTGTCGCATCGGTGTTTGCCGCCGCCGGCTGGACGAGCGGGGCGGCGCGAGCCGCAGTGTTGACCGTCGGCACGATTGTCGCGATTGCCGCTTCCAAGGCCGGGGATATCTCCCAGGATCTGAAGACGGGATATCTGGTCGGCGCAACGCCGGCGCGCCAGCAATTCGGACAGGTTATCGGCGCATCCTTTGCGTGTTGGGCAGTGGCCGGCACAGTGCTCCTTCTGGGAACGGCTTATACATTCGGATCCCGGGATCTGGCCGCACCCCAGGCCACTCTAATGAAAACCATCGTGGAAGGAGTGCTCGCCGGCCAGCTTCCGTGGGGCCTCGTGCTCTCAGGCGGCGGGGTGGCGCTCTCAGGAATTTTGTGCGGAGTGTCCGGGCTCGCGTTTGCCATCGGCGTCTATCTGCCCCTTTCGACCATGGCATCGATTTACGTGGGCGGCTGCGTGCGCGCGCTCGTGGATCGCCGCCGGAAAGGCGCGGCCAAAAATGAAAGCGATCCCGGGGTCCTGGCTGCTTCCGGCCTGGTTGCGGGCGAAGGATTGGCTGGCGTCTTTATCGCAGGGCTGGTCGCGGCCAATGTCGCTTCCAAATCGATGGATCCGCGCATCCCCGGCCTTGCGGGAGCACTGCTCGCAGTCGCGGCTCTGCTGCTGATCGGCCTCTTCCTCTACCGCGGCGCCCTGAGTGTGGCGCGGGCAAACAACAACCTCTAAAACTCAAAGACTCGAAGGCTCCAAGATGATTGTTTTGGAGTCTTCGAGTCTTTGAGTCCTGGAGGTTATGCTTTCGGGCGCATTAATTCCCTCATGACGCGGTCCATGTTGGCGACCGCCTTGTGCAGCTTTTCCAGCGGGCTGGTCAGCGCCAGCCGGATGTGCCCGGCGCCGTTTTTGCCGAAGCACTCGCCTGCGACGGTTACGACACCGGCCTTCTGCAGCAGCACGTCCGCCAGCCTGTAACCGTCCAGGCCTGTGGCGCGCGCGTCGACGAACACATAAAAGGCGCCCTCCGGCATCAGGCAGGAAAAGCCGGGAATCTGATTGACTGCCGGGGCCAGGTAATCCCTCCGCCTCTTCAATTCGGCGACCATGCTGTTGGATGGGCCCTGGTCTCCGGTCAACGCCGCCAGCGCACCATATTGGGTGAAGGTGGCGACCGAAGTGAGCAGATACAGGTGGTAGCGCAGCATGGGATCGATCATCTGCTGCGGTCCAAGGACGTAGCCCAGGCGCCAGCCGGTCATCGACCAGAATTTGGAAAAGCCGTTCAGCAGGAGCGTCCTTTCCTTCATTCCGGGCAGGCAGGCAATGCTGTGGTGCCGGGCCGGCGGATAGATGATCTTCTCGTATATCTCATCGCTGACCACAATCAGATTGTGCTTTTGCGCCAGGGCGGCGATGCCCTCGAGGACTTCGGGCCTCGTGACCGACCCGACGGGATTCGAGGGGCTGACGAGCATGATCATCCTGGTTCGTGGCGTGATCTTGTCTGCGATTTCTTCGACATCGGGCTGGTAGCCGTTCTCTGCGGAGAGCGTGTAGCCGATCGGCTCCGCGTACGCACAGACTGCGTCAACCTCGTAGTTCAGCCAGCCCGGATCGGGGATCAGGATCTGATCGCCCGGATTCAACAGCGCATTCATCGCCAGATAAACGGCCTCGGCCACCCCGTTGGTAACGATCACACCGGACGCCGGGTCGTATTCGAGGCGGTACTCATCGGCAAATTTGCGCACGATCGCCCGGCGCAGTTCGGGAATGCCGGCATTGGGGCAGTAGTGGTGCCTGCCTGCCCTCAGGGCTTCCACGCAAGCCTCGACTACGTGCGCTGGAGTGTTGAAGTCCGGCCTGCCGATTTCGAGATGAACGACTTCCCGGCCTTCCCGCTCCATTCTCTCGGCGGCTTCTACCATCAGCCGGATTGCAGAATTCGGGATTCTCTGCGTCTTGATCGATTCCATGGCCGCTCCTCTCGTCCTGGGTCCGGCGAGCTCTACTTTTCGTGACTGAGAGTTTTTCGTTTCCGGGACCGGCCGGACCTGATGATGGATTTGCAGATTACGGCGGTGATGTCGTCGACCTGCGGAAGGCCATCGGAGAACTCCCGGACTGCCTGGTAGAGGCCATCGACGATTTGCCGCGCGCCTTCCTGGCGGTGCTGCCGGATGAAATCGAGCGCACGGTCAACCCCGAATGGAGTCTGGTCGGGCCTCTCGGCTTCCGTGATGCCGTCGGTGAGCAAAGCCAAAATCTCGCCCGGCTCCAGCAAAACTTCATCGCTGCTGGTGAATACCCGTCCAGGCAGGAGTCCCAGGGGAATGTCCGTGCTGGGGAGGATCTGTTTGATGCCGCCCTGGGCATCGAGGATGTATCCCGGCACGTGGCCGGCACTGGCGTAGAGCAGGGATCGCGACGGCGGGTGCAGGCGACAGAACAACAGCGTGGCATATCGCTCCTGCTCCAGATCGGAGACCAGCGCACTGTTTATCAGGGTGAAGATCTCCCCGACGTTCAGGCTCTTCCGGGCAAAGGCCCTCAGGCAGGCCCGCAGCTCGACCATCAACAAAGCGGAAGCGACACCGTGCCCGCAGACGTCGCCGATGGAAACGCCGATGCAGCCCTTCGGCAAGGGCACGAAATCAAAGTAATCCCCCCCGGTCGCGTCGGCCGGAAAGGCGGCGCCGGCGATATCAAAGCCGTTGACCTCGAGCGGCGCAATCCGGTAGAACTGCTGCTGCACCGCCCGGGCCAGTTTCATCTGGTATTCCTGTTCCTGAAGTCTCCGCTGCTCCGTGACATCCTTGACTACGGTAACGTAATGAGAGATCTGGCCGGCGGGATCCCGCATGGGCGTGATGGTTTGCTCGGCAAAGTAGATTTCGCCGTTTTTCTTCCGGTTGGCGATGGTTGCCCGGAAGACTCTTCCGGATTGAATCGTGGCCCACAGCTGCTGGTAGAACGCCGCGTCGTGGACGCCCGACTTGAGCATGCGCGGGTTGCGCCCCAGGATTTCGTCGCGCGCATAACCCGTGGTCTGCTCAAATGCCGGATTGACGTACTCCACCAGCCCGTCTTTGTCTGTGATCAGGATGGTGTCGGCGGTCTGCTCCACGGCGCTGGTGAGCGTCCGGACCTTCGTCTCGGTCTCCTTCTTTTTCGTGACGTCGCAGAACACCACGACTCCGCCGCACAAGTCCCCCTTTTCGTCGCGAAGAGGGGTCGCCTGCGCCAGAATCCAGACGCCGCCGGGCCGCGCCGAATTTCGAATAAAAATTTCAGTTTCACCTACGTTCTGGCCGGAGATGGCTTGCGCCAGGGGGAGTTCCTGGGCCGGGTAGGGCGTCACGCCGTCGGGCCGGAAGCAGCCGTAGACTCCGGACCAGTCCTCCGGCGCCGCAGCCGTCAAGCCGATGCCGAGGATTGACTGAGCTATCCGATTGAAGTAGAGGAACTTGCCGTCTCGATCGGCGACAATCACACCGTCGGCGAGGTCCTGGATGATTGCTTTCAGGGTATGAAGTTCGGCCAATAAGGAAAGAGGAGACCGTTCGCCAAACGCGTAAGCCATGGATCAATGCCTGAATTTCAGATGCTGAACTCTGCCGACGATTGTATGAAAAGTAAGACTTAGCACGATTCCGGGTTATATTTCAACCCAAGGATGCGGCCATGCGTGCATCTGACAGAGTGTACGGGCCTTGGCCGTACCTCACTATTCGCGCGCGAGCCAGACCGCCATCTCGCCGTTGCCCCGGTGCGCCCAGGCATAGTACGGGATCATGCTGAAAACCAGGAAAACCGCGCACGGACGCGGACTTCGACCGTCGTCATCCGCTTTTATCGGCGCCCTGATTTGAGTTAGTATGGGGCTACTTCTCCATCGTTATTGACAGGATGCGGCCATGAGACCAGGAACGCTCACATTCAGCCTGTGCCTTATTTCGCTGTTACCCGCCTTCGCCGCCCCACTGTGCGCGCAACAGGTGCGCTATGGGACCGGCACCTGGGACGCAGAAACGCTCGGGAATCACAGGGCGGTGCTGAAGGTGGCCGAGAAAGCCGCCGCTGTCTGGGCGCACATCCCCTGGCGCCGCCGCGATGCGGAGCCGGAGAAGAAAAACATCATCGTGATCGAAGAAAACACCGGCAAAAAAGTGGCGAATCTCCGGCGCATCAATGTAAACAGGTCTTACGGGGACATTGTGTTTCAGGCGCTGAATCCCGGGACTTATGATGTTTACTATCTGCCTTACAGTTCCAAGGGACGAAACTATCCCGTAGTCACCTATCAGGCACCGCAGGATAGCGCCGATCCAGTGTGGTCAAAGAGCATCGAGGCTTCTTTGCTGCGATCGGACATGCACTTTCCCCAAGCGCTGCTGGTTGAGATCCAGGCGATCGACGAATTCGACAGCTTTTACCCGATGGAAGTCATCGCCACGCCCGAGGAATTGAAGGGACTTCTCACCGCCCAGTCGGGCAAAAAATTCCTCCTCTTTCCGGAAGACCGCTCCCGCCCGATACGGATGACCGGAGATCTGCCTCAAAAATGGATAACCGAGGGGCCGAGACCGGAGCTGACCGGCAATGCCGCACGTGGAGAATTCTACGCATTCCAGGTGGGCCTGTACGCGAGTGCTGCCGACATCCAGGACATCACCGTACGATTCAGCGACCTCCGTGGCGGCAGCCGCTCCATCCCATCCTCCGCTTTGCGCTGCATCAACACGGGCGGAATCAATTGGGACGGCGCGCAATTCAAGAAGACCGTTGCGGTCAAAAAGGGCCAGGTCCAGGCACTCTGGTTCGGCGTCGAGATTCCGCAGGACGCTGTGGCCGGAGAATACCGGGGGCGGGTGAGCATCGAGCCGTCCGGCATGCCGGTGCAATCCGTCGATCTCGACCTAACAGTGAGTCAGACTGTCATCGCCGACTCCGGGGACGACGAGCCGTGGCGCCACTCGAGGCTGCGCTGGCTGGATTCCATGCTTGCCTTCGATGACGAAATCGTCCGCCCCTTCACTCCGGTCCGGGTCTGGCAAAATACGATTGGAATTCTCGGCCGGCGACTCACCCTGGGTGCCTCCGGTCTCCCGGCGCAAATTGAAAGTTTCTATTCGCCCGAGGTTACACGCATCCAGGAAACCGCCAGACCGATCCTTTCGGCCCCGATGGAGCTGATCGTGGAAGATTCCGCCGGCCGGCGTCTGAAATGGGCCGTGGGCGCGCCCAAGTTCACCAGACAGAACAATGGCATCGCTGAATGGAAGGCGGGCGGCACTTCCGGGCCGCTCAAAATGGATGTCAGCGCAGGGATGGAGTTTGATGGCTTTGTACAGTTCAAAGTCAATCTCAGTGCTTCGAAGCCCGTCGATGTCCGTGATGTCCGGCTCGTGATTCCGCTGGTGAAAGTTGCCGCTAAATACATGATGGGTCTGGGACTCAAAGGTGGATACCGTCCCTCGAGCTATGATTGGACTTGGGACGTCAAAAAGAATCAGGACGGCGCCTGGCTGGGTGACGCCAATGCCGGCCTGCAATTCAGCCTGCGAGCCGAGAATTACTCGCGCCCGCTGAACACCAATTTCTACCAATCCAAGCCTCTTAACATGCCTCCTTCATGGTTCAACGCCGGCAAGGGGAGCATCATGATTCGCGAGGCCGACAACGAGACGGTGCTCATCAGCTGCTCTGGAGGGAACCGGACACTGCGGCCCGGGCAGGATCTGCATTTTGATTTCAACCTGCTTTTGACGCCCTTCAAGCCGTTGGATACACAATTCCAGTGGAGTACCCGGTTCTTCCATGCCTTCAAACCGGTCGATGACGCAATCCGCTCCGGCGCCAATACCATCAACGTTCACCACGCCAACGACGTGAACCCGTACATTAATTATCCCTTCCTCCATCAGGAGCAGATGAAGGCCTACATTGACGAGGCGCATCAGAAGGGAGTCAAGGTAAAGATCTACAATACGATTCGGGAACTGTCGAACCGCGCGCCGGAACTTTTTGCCCTGCGCAGCTTGGGCAATGAGATTTTTTCGGCAGGGCCCGGCGGCGGCTTCTCCTGGCTCCAGGAGCATCTGGGATCCGACTACATTGCCGCCTGGTTCGTCCCCCAGCTGAAAGACGCCGCCATCATCAACAGCGGCATGTCGCGCTGGCACAATTACTACATTGAGGGGCTGAACTGGCTGGTAAAGAAGATGCAGATTGACGGGCTGTACATTGACGATGTCGCTTTTGACCGCATCACGATGAAACGTGTGCGCAAGGTCCTCGACCGGGGCCGGCCCGCGGCCATTATTGATCTGCATTCCGCCAACCAGTACAACCCCCGCGACGGATTCACCAACAGCGCCAACCTCTACCTCGAGCACTTCCCCTACATAAACCGGCTGTGGTTCGGGGAATATTTCGACCCGAATTCGCCGCCGGACTTCTGGTTTATCGAAATGTCGGGCATCCCCTATGGGCTGATGGGGGAAATGCTGCAGGACGGCGGAAACAGATGGCGCGGGATGCTGTACGGCATGACCAGCCGCATGCCCTACGATGGCAACGATCCGTCGCCGATCTGGAAAGTCTGGGACGATTTCAGGATTCAGGACAGCGACATGATCGGCTACTGGTCACCGCGATGCCCGGTGAAAACCGACAACAAGGATGTTCCGGCAACTGCCTATGTGAGGCAGGGTAAGGCAACGCTGGTCGCGATAGCTAGCTGGGCGCCGGAAGATGTCGATGTCCGGCTGGCCATCGATTGGCGCGCCTTGGGCATCGATCCTGCCGGGGCAAGTATCACCGCCGTGGAGGTCAAGGATTTCCAGTCTGCCGCCAGATTCAGCCCCAACGATCCGATTCCGGTCTCGAAGGGCAAAGGCTGGCTGCTGATCATTTCATGATCAAGTGGGCCCCGGCTGCGACCCCTGGAATTTAAGCCTTTCCAACCGTGTATTCGGGGCCGCGAAGCGGCCTTGGAGTGCGGTGGCTTCCCACCGCTTTTGCGGCCGAATATTGCCGGATCCGGCGGCATGCCGCCCTGTCCCGACTACGCTTACTAGCGCGTCGAGAAATTCTTGTGGTCTGTAGTATTTAGGCGTGGACTCTTGAAACCGGCGGCAAGCCGCCGCTCCAGGGCCAAGTTTTGGCTGGCAAAGCGGTGGCAAGCCACCGCACTCCAAGGCACGGGCGGAACGCCCGCGCTGGGTCGCGTCGACGGACGCGACCCACGAGGCACGCTGAGGAGATGAGATGAAACAAATACTGGTGTTTCAGATCTTCATTATTTCTCTCATGGCCACTTCCTGCAACTTGGTGATGCCTAAGGCGACGATCACCGAAGAGAATCGGATCATCAAGACTTACCCGTTCAGTGACCCGGATCCGGTACCGATCCTGGCCAGAAGCAGGAATGCGGCCACCTACCCCTACTTCAGATTTGACGGATTTTCAAGCGCGGGCCGGGATCAGGAATGGAAGGTCGTGCGCCTGGAGAACGCATTCATCAAGGTCTATGTCCTGCCCCAGGCAGGCGGCAAGATCTGGGGCGCCGTCGAGAAGTCGACTGGGAAGGACTTCATCTACCTCAACGAGGTCATGAAGTTCCGCGACGTCGCGATGCGCGGCCCGTGGACTTCGGGTGGGATCGAATTCAATTTCGGTTTGATCGGACACACACCTTCGACTGCGACTCCGGTGGATTATGTTATGAAGGAGCATGACGATGGCAGTGTGAGCTGCACTGTCGGAGGGATGGACCTTCCCAGCAGAACCCAGTGGCGCGTGCAGATCCGTTTGCCCGGGGACGCGGCAGAATTCGAGACCACCAGTTTCTGGTACAATCCCACGCCTTTGACCCAACCCTATTATCACTGGATGAACGCCGCCGTGCATGCGCGCGACGACCTGCAGTTCTATTACCCCGGGCAATATTACATAGGTCACGGCGGAGACGCTCACCCCTGGCCGGTCAACGAAAAGGGGATCGACCTGTCGCTATATAAGAACCACTACTTTGGGGGCCACAAGTCCCTCCACGTGCTCGGGAGGTACTCCGACTTTTCCGGCGGCTACTGGCACGACCTCGGATTCGGCTTCGGCCACTGGTCGAAATATGACGACATGCCTGGCCGGAAAATATGGATCTGGTCGCTCTCGCGCTCGGGCGCAATCTGGGAGGATCTGCTGACTGATCGCAATGGACAGTATGTCGAGGTTCAGGCGGGACGGCAGTTCTCGCAGGCCCAGCTCTCCAGCGGCAGCGACACCCCGTTCACGCAGGCGGCATTCCTTCCCTATGCCGCGGACACCTGGAAGGAAGTCTGGTTCCCCGTCAAGCAGATCGGAGGATTGGCCGGCGCCAATCCCGACGGAGCCCTGAATGTCTCCCGGGATGCGGACAAAACTCGAATCGCATTCAACGCGCTCAGGCCGATTCATTCGGACCTGGTCGTCACTGCCGGTGACAGAACGGTTCTCCGGGTGCCCTTGAGACTGGGGCCGATGCAGGTGTTCGAGCGCGAGGTTAAGATTCCTGCTTCAGAACAGGACGTCAAAGTTGCCCTGGGAGACCAGATGCTCTGGCATTCCGGCTTTGAGCATGTGCCTGCGTTTTCGCGGCCTGTTATTTCGCCCCCCGAAAAAGCGGGCACCACAGCGGAGAAAGCTTATCTCCTGGGCCGGCAGCAGGAATTGTTGCGCGACTACCCCAGGGCACTCGAGTTCTATGGTGACTGCGTCAGGAGCGATCCACTCCATGTTGCTGCCATGGTCCGCCTGGCAGAGATCCATTACCGCCGGGCCGAATATGACCGGGCTCGGGTCTGGGCTGGCAGAGCCCTCGCGATCGACACTTATGATCCTGCAGCCAATTTTGTCTGCGGCGCAGTCCTGAAGAAAGTCGGGAATTTGACTGCCGCCAGAGAAACATTGAGCTGGGCGGCCCGTTCACCGGAATATCGTTCTGCGGCTTACACCATGATCGCTGAAATTCATCTCACGGAGAAACACCTCGAGGAAGCCGTGGAGTATTCCCGCCGGGCACTGGATTTCAACCGATACGATATTCCGGCTCTGAGTGCCCTGGCCATAGCGCAACGACTGCTGGGCCGCTGGGAGGAGGCGACGCGGGCTCAGCGCGACATCCTGGAGATTGATCCGTTGAGCCACCTGGCGCTGGCGGAAGCGTGGTTTACCACTGCTTCTGAGCGGGCCCGGAATCAACTCAGTTCCTCCATCAGGTCCGAACTCCCGCACGAGTCATACCTGGAGCTGGCTTTGTATTATGCGGGAATGGGCATGACGCGGGAGGCGGTTCAGATCCTCCGGCTGTCACCTCCTTATCCGATCGTTGATTATTGGCTCGCATACTTGACCAGGGATGATTCGCCTGCCGAGAGCAAGCGCCTCCTGGAAAAAGCGGCTCAGGCCTCTCCCCGGCTGGTTTTTCCCTTCCGGGACGAAACCCTGCCGGTGCTTCATTGGGCTTCAGGCCGGAGCCGCAACTGGAAAACTCTCTACTATCTTGCCCTGATCTACTGGAGCAAGGGGCGCTACGATGACGCGGCCGGCCTGCTGAACGAATGTGCGGCGAATCCCGAATATGGCCCCTTCTACCTCACGCGGGCGGAACTTCTCAGAAAAACCTCGCCGGACGCGCCGATTGAAGACTACCAGAGAGCCCTCGATCTGGCTCCTCAAGAGTGGCGCTCGTGGCTTGCCCTGGCCCGTTGGCAATCGGGATCCTCTTCATTCGACGAAGCCCTGGACACCGCCAGGAAGGGATTCGACAAGTTCCCCGAAAACTTCGTGCTCGGCATGGAATACGCAAAGGCCCTGATCGACACGAAGCAGTATCAGGCAGCTTTGGAAGTCCTGGATCGGCTGGTCGTGCTTCCCTATGAGAATGCCTCCGAAGGCCGGGTGCTCTACGAGAAGGCACACCTGCTTCTGGCCGGCGAGAACATCCGGAACAAAAAATACGAGGAGGCACTGGCCCACATCGCCAAATCGAAGGAGTGGCCCGAACATCTCGGCGTCGGGCGGCCTTACGACCCGGACGAGGGCCTGCAGGCGGTCATGGAAGACTACTGCTACAAAAAGCTGGGCAGGGAAGCCGCCCTGGCCCCGGATCGCGGTGCGATCGAGAAACTCAGAGCCGTCCTGAAGCGATCCAACTCCTGGAAGTCTGAGCTGCTGACCGCCTTGCGTTGAACCGCCAAGGGCTCCCTTGGAGTGCAGCAGCTTGCTGCCGCACTCCAAGGATCTACACTTTCAGGACATCGCTTTTGCGGGCGACGAGCGCGTAGAGGACGGGCGCCAGGAATATCGAGAGCAGCAGGCGCGACGAAGTCTATTTGATTCTTGTCAGCAAGGAAACCTTTACTCCAGGCCGGTCGACCTTTACTTCAATATGCCGATATTTTCCATCCCAGTTGTCATCCCTCGGGTAATAGCCCAGGAGATACTCGACACGCGTCGCCCCCTCGGTTCGAGCCAACGCCTTGCCGATATCTTCATAGACCGCCGAGCGTCCTCCTGTCTGTTGCGACACATTTCTTACAGTGGCGAGCCCTGCCGATTCCGCCCATTTCCCCCTCCCAAAGGCAGGGTTGCCCGCATTCATCGCTTTGGTGATCTGATATTTTGACCGCTGAGACAAGCCAATACCGTGCGCCAGATTGTGCGGCAGGTTGATTCACACCTGGCGATCTATGGACTGGAAACGCAAGTGGCGCATATCGACCAGGCGATCAGTCAGGAGATCACGCTTGCCCGGCTTTGTACGGCGTTTGCCGTACTGGCGCTGTTGATTGCGTGCGTGGGTTTGTATGGAACTGTCGCGTTTAATATCGAGCGTCGGACCAGCGAGATCGGCATCCGTGTGGCACTCGGTGCACAGGCTGCCGGGATTATCTGGATGGTGATGCGCGAGGTCTTTGCTCTCGCTTTGGCAGGATTGGCGATCGGAGTTCCTGCTGTGCTGGCCGGAACGCGCGCCGTCAAATCGTTTTTGTTTGCGATTCAGCCAAATGATCCGGTATCCATAACGGCCTCCGTCACAATCCTGCTTCTAGCAGGATTGGTTGCCGGCTATCTGCCTGCTCGCCGAGCTTCGAGAATCGACCCGATGGTGGCGGTTCGCCATGAGTAGCTAATCGAAAGGAAACGTCCGTTACCCTGCGCGCACACCTTCGGCCCCGCCCTCAGGGCGATCTCACGCCCATCAGACACCCTCCGATTTGAACAGCGGATCGGGAAAGCTATGCTGCATCAGAGGCTGTCGTGGTACGCGCTGACATCAATCAGTGCGTCTCCCTGAGAACTGATGATCATGAAGCCAGACTCGCGGCAGAATATGCTGCAGCTGAGGAATTTCTTGATGAATTTACGGATTTCCCAGATCAGGAGCAATGATCCTCACGGTTGGAAAATAGGCACGGTATCGAGAAGAATCGCGCGTAAGCAGATCCAATTTCTCCACGGCCGCGTGAGCCCCAATGAAAAAATCAGGCAAGGGCGCGGTCCTGGTCCCGCCCACGCGACGATACTTCACGAAGCACTTACCCGCCAGAAATGCCGCCTCCCAGGGAATATCGCGCCGTTCGAACATCCCTTTCGGCAAGGCGTCCTCCAACTCCTCGATCGTCTTGAAGCGAATGGAGACCTCCGCATAAACAATGGGATTGATGACCAACATGGAATCATCCGCGCACCGCACGAGAGCCTCGGACGACCAATCGAACCACCGCGGATCTTCGGTCATGACGTCGAGGAGAACATTGCTGTCGATCAGGACGCCGTTCATCGTTCGCCTCGCGTGAGCGCCATGATCTCATCCGTGCTCATTTTGACGCTGCCCCGGCCGCGCAGGCGCTGGATCGCGCGTTCTCCCCGGAGCGGCTGCCGGGAAGCCTTGCGCAGGATTGCCTGGTTGCCTTTGACCTTGAATTCCACCTCGCAGTTGGGCAGCAGACCGGTCGCCTGTCGCACCGCCATAGGGATGGTCACCTGGCCTTTGCTGGTAATGCGCATGATTGCCCCCTCCTCGCCAATGTATTACTCTTACCAGTAAGATTCTAACCCGGGATTGCCGGTGCGTCAACCGCCATAAAGTCGATCGCTCCTACATTGCTACTCGTGTAAATCCGATCCAGATAATCCGGCGCGAGTAGCGCGAGCGTCGGGACTGTCCGCGAACCATACGCGCAGGTTGTGGTTCCAGATCAGCCGAGCTGGATCGAGGCATTCTTCGAGCTCTTGGATCTGTCAACGGGCCGGGGTCGTCGAAGGCAACAAGCAGCCACTCTACACTTTCAGGACATCGCTTTTGCGGGCGACGAGCGCGTAGAGGGCGGGCGCCAGGAATATCGAGAGCAGCAGGCGGGAAAGCAGTCCGCCGACGATTACGATGGCGAACGGCTTCTGCGAGTCGCTGCCGATCCCCGTCGACATGGCCGCGGGCAGCAGGCCGAGGCAGGCCACGAGTGCGGTCATGAGAATGGGGCGCAGGCGCAGCAGCGATGCCTCGTACGTGGCAATCAGGATGTCCTTCCCCTCCAGGCGAAGCTTGTTGATGAACGAGTAGAGAATCACGCTCGTCTGGACCGTCACTCCCATCAATGCCACGAATCCAAGCCCCGAGGAGACGCTGAAGGTCGTGTGCGTGAGCCTGAGCGCAAGCAGGCCGCCGACGGGCACCGTGACCAGAACGCTGAAGATGATGAGCAGAGGGAACTTCAGATTCCCGTAAAGCGCGAAAAGGATCAGCATGATCAGGAGCACGGTCAGCGGCATGATGATCTTGAGCTGAGCGATGGCGGCCAGATAATCCTTGTACTCGCCGCCCCAGTCCAGCGTGTATCCGATCGGGAGTTTGACCTGTGCGTCCACGGCGCGGCGCGCCTCGCCGATGGCGCTGGCCAGGTCGCGGCCTTCCACACTGAACTGAACTCCGATATAGCGCGAGTTGGCCTCCCGATAAATGAACGATGCGCCGTTAGTCACCTGGATGTCGGCAAACTGGCTCAAGGGCAGATGCTGGCCATCCGGTGTGGCAATCAGGAGGTTTTTGATGGCATCCATATTCTGCCGGTAAGGCTCCTGCATCCTGACGATGAGATCGAACTGGCGCTCTCCCTGGATGACCTGGGTTGCCGCTTTGCCCCCCACCGCGGTCTCGATCAGCGTGTTGATGTCGGAGACGTTGAGGCCGTACTGAGCGATCTTGTCGCGGTTGGGCACAATAGTCAAACTGGGCTGGCCGAGCTCTTGAACGATGGTGATGTGCGTGATCCCGAGAACATTGGAGATCACTTTCTTGACTTCCTTCGCCTTTCCCTCGAGAGTCGCAAGATCCGGACCGAAGATCTTGACGGCCAGAGAGCTTTTCAAGCCGGTCTCCGCTTCGTCTACGGCATCCTCCGCAGGCTGTGTGTAGTTGAATATGATGCCGGGGAATGCCGAGAGCTTCTGCTGTATGGCATCGATGAGCTGCGGCTTGGTGCGAATCTCCCCCTTCCAGGCAGGATCGTCGTAGGGTTTCAGCCCGACGTAGAACTCATCGTTGAAAAATCCTGTGGGATCGGTGCCATCGTCGGGCCTGCCCAGCTCGTTGCCTACCACGGTCGTCTGGGGGAAGCTCATCAGCACTTGCCGGATCTCGGGCGCCAGCTTGGCAGCCTCATCGAATGAGATCGTGTAGGGCGTCGTGGCGCGCACCCAGAGAGCGCCCTCATCGAGGTGGGGCATGAACTCCGCGCCGATGGTGGGGATCAGCAGGAGCGAGGCGCCGAAGATGCTCAGGCAGACTGTCAGGGTGATCAGGCGATGCCGGAGGCACCAGCCGAGGAGAAAGCCGTACATGGCCCGGACCCTCTCGTAGAGGGGAATGCGCGGCTCCTTAATGTGCCTGCGCAGGAAGTATGCGCAAAGCACCGGGAGCAGGGTCAGCGAGCACAGGAGCGAGCCCAGGAGTGCAAACGACATCGTGTCGGCCATGGGATCGAACAGCCGGCCCGACGGGCCGGTTAAGGCGTAGATCGGCAAATAGCCCGCGATGATTACGGCGATCGCGTAGAATATCGGGCGTTCCACATCGCCGGCCGCGGTCCGAATCACATCGATGACGCTGAATTTCTGGCCATGGCGTTGCGCCAGCTCGCGGAAAATGTTTTCCACCATCACAACCGCGCCGTCGACGATGATGCCGAAGTCGATGGCGCCAATGGAAAGCAGGTTGGCGGGAATGTTCCTCCAGTCGAGGCAGATGAAGGCAAACAGCAGCGAGAAGGGTATGGTTACGGCCACGATCAGGGCCGTCCGGGCGCTGAACAGTAGAAGACCCAGGATGATCAGAACCAGCAACATGCCGCGCAGGAGATTGCGCTCCACCGTCTTGGTAGTCTCGGCAATCAGCTGATGCCGGTCATAAAAAGGGACCACTTTTACATTCGGCGGCAGCACATGCTTGTTGAGATCCTCGGTGACCTTTTCCACCTTATTCAGAACAATCTGCGCCTGCTGGCCGACCCGCATCAGGATCACGCCCTCCACGGCATCATCCTGGTACATATAGCCAAACTGCCCGAGGCGCGGGGCATGCCCGATTTCCACTTTGGCGATGTCGCGCACATAGGTGGGAATCCCGTTGTGGGCGGCAAGGACGATGTTGCCGATGTCCTGCAGGTTGCGCACCAGCCCCAGCCCCCGGATGTAGTAGAACTGCCCTCCCTGCGAGTAGAATCCGCCGCCGGCGTTGGCGTTGTTGTTGCTCAGCTGCTGGAAGACCTGCGGCACCGTGACTCCGTAGGAAAACAGCCTGGTCGGATCCAGCAGGACCTGATACTGCATCGTGGTGCCGCCCAGGCTCGATTCGTCCGCCACACCGTCGACGGCGCGGTAGCGGCGCTGGATCACCCAATCCTGGATGGTCTTGAGTTCCTGGGGCGACAGGTCGGGGCTCTGCAGAACATAACGATAGATCAAGCCGCTCGGGCTGAAGAGGGGAGAAAGCGACGGGCTTACGCCCTCCGGCACCGCCGCGTCGGCCATGCGCTCGTGCGCCTGCGCGCGCACGAAGTACGGATCGACGTCATAGCCGAAGTTCATCTGAACCGAAGACAGGCCATAGAGCGATATGGAGCGCAGCGCCTCCATATCGGGAATGCCGTTCATTTCGATTTCCATCGGAATCGTGATCAGGCGCTCGACCTCTTCGGCTGCGTGCCCGGGCCATTGCGTGATAATCTCCACGTGCGGCGGCGACAGGTCGGGGTAGGCGTCGATGGGAAGCTTCTGAAAGGAATAAACTCCCCAGATCATCAGGAACAGCATCGTCATGATGACCAGGAAACGCTGCGCAAGTGCGAAGGAAACGATTCGATGGATCATACAGACCTTAGCGAGTCAGGAGCCAGCACGCAGACAGTGGGGCGCCTGCGGCGCGGCAAAGGCTCCTGCATGCCGACCAAGACCGAACGGTCGGCGTCGGTCGGCGTTTTTCCCCTCCAAAACTGAATTTTCGTCGCACATTCATGAATAATCCGGGTCAAGCGCCGCCTTTTCTTCTGACTCCTGGTTTCCTGTTACTTTCATTACCCCGGTTCCAGCGAACTGCCCGCTACTTTTGGAATGTGTTGGCGAACTGCAAGAAGACGGCTCCTTCGGAGACCACCTTTTCGCCCACTTTGAGCCCAGTCAAAACCTCGAACTCGCTGTCTCTCTGTGCTCCCGTGGTTATCTGGCGTTGTGCAAATCTGCCGCCGTCCGTCTGGACATAGACGAAGGGAAGGTTGCTGGCGTCGTAAAGAACCGCCGACGTCGGCACTGCCAGGATGTCCCGCTTTGTTCTCGTGTGAATGACGATGTCGACAAAGAGATCTTTCTTCAGGAGCCCCTTTGGATTCGCGGTTGCAATGCGAACCGGGGTGGTGCGGGTTGCGGGATCGACCATCGCTCCGATGTTGGAGATGACGCCGTGCAGAATTCCCGGAAGAGATGCGTTGCTCACCTCGACGGGATCGCCCAGGCGCAGGGACGTCAGGTCTTTCTCGTAGATGTGGCCCTGCACCCAGACTGTCGACGGATCGCTGATCAGGAAACAGGTGGTGGCGCCCGCCTGTATCAGCTGGCCCGGAAAAACAAGCTTTTGCACCACCATCCCTCTGATGGGAGAGCGCACGGCAAGCTCCGGATTGATCGGCACTCCCTGATGTTCCGCTGCATCGATCTCGTTCGAGGTGATTCCGAGTATTCGCAGAGCCTGCAGGGAGTTCTGGAGGTCGGTCGAAGCGTCGTTGTAGTCGGCCTGGGCGCTTTCGAGATCTTTTTGAGCTATGGCCCGGTGATCGAGCAGATCTTTGCTGCGATCCAGCGTGCGGGTCTGGAAGTCCATGCGGTTGCGGGCCTTTCGATAGGCAGCGATGGCATTGGTGATGTCGGGGCTGGAGACGGAAAGCAGCGGATCGTTTGCCTGCACGGAGGATCCGGTGTCGACCAGGATCCTGGTGATGGGTCCACTGACCTGCGCGATCGCTTGTGTAGTGTGGTCGGCGTCCCAGTCGACCGTCCCGGTAGTGTGCACCGTGATCGGCCAGTTCACTTTCCGCAGCGGATTGATTTGCAGGTGCGCCAGCTGATTTTCCGGCACCGTAAACAGGGTCGGCTGCGTGGTCTGATATTCCTGCGCTGCTGCGCTCGCCCTGGCGCCCGGACTGGAACAGGAACTGGAGCCCATTGCCATTGCCGGAGCAAGCGCCAGCAGCATCCAATTTCGAACCGGCCTTCGGATTCTCATTGCATCACCTTCCTTCCAACCGCAAGGTTGATTTGTTCAACGCTGACCATGAAGGCGGCCAGCGCCTGGCGGTAGGCAAGCTGCGTCGCCCGGTAACTCCGTTCGGCATCGAGCAGATCCAGCAGGCTCGCCGCGCCCCGCTGATATGCATAATTGCTGATTTCGCGGGATTGTGTCGCCTGGCTCAGATAGCCTGACTCATAGAGCGCGGCCACCTCTTCGCTGGTCTTATAGCCCGCGTAGCCGCTCCGGACATCGGTCAGAACGCCGACGCGCGTTGCCTCGGCGGCTTCCACCGCCTGGCCGGCGGCCGCCCGGCTGCGTGCGATTTCACCCTGATTCCGGTCGTGAATGGGAATCTCGATTGAAAGGCCGACTCCTATGCCGTTGATGGTGCCGTTTCGTTTGTATTCTGATTCCACAGTGAGGTCCCGGGCGCGGTTTCCGTAGGCCAGCGTCACCGCGTCATCAGCGAGCTTGACTGCGCTCTGCGCCGCCAGGAAATCCGGGCGCGAGAGCAGGGCCTCCTTTTCGAGATCTCCCTGGGCAATGTTGTACCTGGTGTGCTTGAGTTCTCCGTCGAGGTCGAAGTCCTCGGGGACGGTATCGTATCCGACCAGTTGCCGCAATGCGGCCTTGCCCTGCACCAGAGCCACCTGTGCCGCGGAAACGTCCTGCTCGAACTGAAGCTGTTGCAGCGTGATCTTCAGATAATCCGCCTCAGAAATATCCCCCGCCTGCATGCGTCGTCTGTTGATGTCCACTACCTGCGAGAAGTCTTTCAGGTCTTCCTGCGCGAAAGCGAGATTCGATTTGGCCAGCAGCACGTTTATGAACGCCTGGGCCACCTGAAATCTCAGCTGGCGTTCACTGTCGGCGATGGCCTTGATCGTGACGTCGGTCGTGTCTTCCGCGACCTGCACCCTTTTCAGCCTCTTTCCGCCGCGCTCAATGGTGTAGGTGACCGAGCTGGTGAACTCCTGGTTGGTTCTGAGGTTCTGCAAAGTGAGGTTGCTCGGACTGAAGATCTGAAAATCCTCATTCAGGTCGGTAAAAACGGGATTCGGTTTGAGTGCCGCGGTGATTTCATTGGCCTTGGCCTGGTCAATGGCAAGGCGTTGTGCGCGCAGAGATTGATTATGTTCGAGTGCCAGTCGGGTCGCGTCCTCCAGGGTGAGCCTCGATGCCGTTTGCGCGCTTCCTTGCGGAGGCGAAACCTGGTCGCATCGGGCCTCCCCGGCAGAGGCAGTCAAAACGAGGAAGATCGATAAGGCGGCGAACCCGATAGAGACTGAAGTCATGGAGGTTATCCTCGACTCAATAAATGCCGTCGCGTGGTCCATGCAGCACAGGGTAAATGGAAGCCGCGCGCGATGCAGGGCAGCTTGGGAAAGCTGCCGGGACCAAAAGCAAAAAGGGCTTAGATTGCGGAAGACAAGGGGGGACCACGCTTGGCGGTGGACTGGAAGAAGTCCGTGAGCGTCCTTATGGGAGCATGGATGAGAATCGCGGAGGGCGTAACCGTGCGTTCGACGGCCAATTCCACGGTTATGTGGCTCGGATAAAGTGTCTGGGACCAGAGGCAGGCCTGACAAACGGCGTTTCTTTGGTCGGGTGTCTGCTTCGGGTCGTGATCTGCCATCACCCCCGGCGCCACATACGCTGCCGCCGAATGCCAGCTATCTGCATACTGATCAAGACATACGTGACCCAGCGGGAGGCAGACGGCACAATAAAGGAAGCTCGCGATAACTGCCCATACGAGTGTAGCCTGACTTCTCATCTCGGACAGTGCCTCTCAGACCAATTCCCGGGCTGTTGGCCCACCCGCCCGCAACTCAGAATCAGCCAGACGGCACTGGGCCTCCCCAAGCCACCAGCTATTAAGTTGGAGGATCGGGAAAAAAGTTTCGCGGATACTTAAACAGGGATGCACTGGGACAACACACAGGCGAGACCCGGCAGATGTTTCGGAAATCCGGCGAGCAGGCCATAACGAGGAACCCACTGTGAGAAAAGCACCTTACGTCCACCCTCAAAATAGATTATCGTGCCCGGGCCTGATCTTCGATTCTGGGCGCAAACGGTCGCAATCGGCGACCGGCGGGGCGGCATCGGGTTGAGAGTGGCCATCTGCGGCACCACATTGACTTCCAGCCAAGGCTGCCCTATAAGGATCTCGACCTGCCGTCGTTCGGTACATCCGGCGGCCGGGGTGTGCTCCAAATCTCTGAGATGCCTGAGAAACCATGATTCCCTTCTATCTCAAGAAGTGGTATCTCGATCTCATCAGTGATGACGGCGTCATACTCTACATCTATTTCATTGCGGCCAGAATCGCCGGCATACGCTGGGGGAATGTCTCGGCGCACCTTACACCGGCGGACGGCAAATCAATTCGCTCTTCGATCAACCGCAGAGTCGCGCTGCTTGATTCGAGCCGAAGCGCCGCGTGTGGACGCAGCTTTTTAGCCAATGAGAGCGGTGGCTCACACGTCCATCTTGAACTCCCGCAACTCGAGATCGATCTCCGGTACCAATCAGCGGGGGAATCCTGGGCTCCCGGAGAGGACGGGGTGCTCTTGCGCAGGAACGGACAATGTCTCTCATGGAACGTGCCTGCGCCGGCGGCGGCCGCCGAAGGCGTGATTCGATCCGATCGGCAGGAGTGGCACGTGAGGGGAACGGGCTATCAGGATATAGTGGAGATGACGCTGCCACCCTGGCGGCTGCCGATTGCCGAACTCGCCTGGGGCCGCGCCCACTGCGGCGGCCACACGGTGGTGTTTGATCGCATGCGCATGATCGATGGCACCTGCCTCCAATTTGCCATGTTGCGGAGGGGGATTGCCGACCCTGCGACGGAGGAATTCCAGGAGTTTGCCATCGAACCTGATAAGAGTGATCCAATAACCGTACTCCGGCACGAGAGCTTCACGTTGCACCTCGCGCAGAGGCATATACTCGAACAAGGGGCGATTGCCGCCGGAGGGGAGATAAAATCCCGCTTGCTTGCGAAGTGTCTGGCAAGATCGTCGGGCAATCCCATCGAGAAGAAAATGGCCGCCGAAGCGGAATTGAGTATCGGCGGGGGCGTCTTCAGAGGCTGGGCAATTCATGAACGAGTTTCGTGGCGTTGGGCGTAGGCAGGAATTTTGAAAGACGGCGACATGTCGCATTCGGCTCTGCCGGCACAGAAGAGCGTGATAACCGGGCGCGCGGTGCGCACGGCTTTCACCATAGTTGCCTATGTCGCGGTCTTCTGGGTGCTGCTGCCTGTGCTTCTCTTCACGACAGGATTCCGGCTCGACGTGCTCTTGCCGGTTTCTCTGGCTGAGAACACGATCATGAGAGCCGTCGGCTGTTGCCTGGCCCTCTCCGGTTTCCTGCTTATGATCCTTGCCATGGCGCAGCTATGGTCGCGCGGTAAAGGGCTGCCGATTTCTCACTTGCCACCCACCAAATTCGTAACCGGCGGCTGCTACAGGTACCTGCGGCACCCGATCTATGTCGGCTACAATGCAGTGTTTGCCGGTGCGGCCCTCCTTATGAATTCCTTCTGGTCGCTCGCCTTCAGCGGTCCGCTTCTTTTGATCGGCTGGACCGCCTATGCGTTGTTCTATGAAGAGCCGCTTCTGATCGACCGGTTCGGCAGCCGCTACCGGGACTATCGTAGCGCCACGCCCATATGGCTGCCGAAGGCCCTATCGCGACCGGTTGCCCGGGTGACGCAGTCCGTCGTTGCCGGCCTTCTCCGATTACTCGGCAGACGAAATGTGCGGGACGGGGGGCGGCAGGCGGCGGATGAGAAAAAACAGGATGCAGGAGAGGATTCTCCAACACACACTTCGCGGTTTGAACCGCCTCGCGATGCAGCGGCAAGCAACGAGCGGGGATTTTACATCAAGTTGGGTCTTTTGCTGTACCTTCTGTGGATCATCGCGTTTGAAGCGATTGGCCGCTATACAGCGACGCTTCCAACCCACGATCTGACAGGTTCGCTGGATCGGATGATCCCCCTGATCCCGGCGTTTATCTGGCCCTATCTGTTTTGCTATGTTTTTCCCTTCCTGGTTGCTTTTATCGCGAGAGACTGGCATCGCGTCAATCGCGGGCTGCTGAGCCTGCTGTTTGCCAACCTGACAGCGTTCGTGGTGTACGCAGCTTTTCCGGTCGCGTTTCCCAAACCCGAACTCGGCAGGAGCATCTCCGAACGTGCTCTCGAGCTTGAATATGTGATCGATTTCCATCCCGGAGCCAACAATTTGCCAAGCCTGCACGTCATTTTCCCGTGGTTGGTCTACTTCATATGCAGGAAACAGGGGCTGACCAGGGTCGCTGATTTTTCATTGTTTCTTGCGGCCTCACTCATCACGCTGTCTACCGTGTTCGTGAAGCAGCATATCGTGGCAGATGTGGTTGCGGGAATCCTATGGGCAGTTGCTTCGTGGATCGTGGCAGGCTTTTTTTATCCCCGGTGGCTAGAAGCAGGCTCCGGGGCAGTGGTTGCATTCCGACGGATGGTGCACAAGTCGGCGCTGTTTGTCGTCATTGCCATCTTTCTAACGGCCTTTTTCGCGTTTCGACGATGAAGGGCATGATGCGCGACATCTCACCATGGAATCTTGAACGCCGTGGGCTGGAGCTGTTCTGGAACGGCTGCAGCCTGACCGCGCTCGCCCGAACGCACGGCACGCCTTTGTATGTTGTCAATGCGGCTCTCCTTGAACAATCTCATGAGGCCCTGCTGGGAGCCTTTCGGGCTGAAGGCCTCGAGGCCAGGCTCTTCTTTTCTTATAAAACCAATCCGGTTCCCGACCTTCTGCGATCTATCGCCGCATTGGGATGCGGCGCCGAGGTCATTTCGGAGTTCGAATTCTGGCTGGCCAGGGGGATCGGCGTCGCCGGCCGCAACATGATTGTGAATGGGTCGGTGAAATCGCCGGAACTTCTGCGTCAGGCGGTCCTGCAGGATGTGGCGCTGATCAATGTGGAGAGCGTGGAGGAGCTCCGCAGCCTGCGGCAGATTGCCGCTGGGCAGGAAAGACCCGTGAATGTAGGCCTGCGCATCAACCCCTGTCTGTCGAAGAGTCGTTTCGATTTCACCCTTTCCGCCGGCTCGCGGCAGAGCCACATCGGTTTTACCTCGGAGGCGGGCGACTGGAAAGAAGCCCTGCGCATTTTGCACGGGGACCCTTTGCTCAGGCTCAGGGGATTGCATTTTCACATCGGTTCGGGTGTACGCTCTGCCCGGCCTTATGAAGCAGCCCTGAAGACCGCCCTCAAAATGTGGATGGAGGTGAACGACAGAGGATTTCAGCCCGCGATCCTGGACATAGGCGGAGGCTTCAGCACGCCTACGCTTAAGGAGTTCGATCTGTGGGAAGCGATTCGCTTCTTCGGCTGGGGCCGCCCCCCCAGGCAGCCGGACAGATACACACAGGACACCCTTCTGAAGGAGATCGCCGGCGCGCTCTCGGCGACTCTGCACGGCTTCGCGCGCAGGCATGGAGTCGGTATGCCGGCCATTTATGTCGAGCCGGGGCGCGCGCTGGTGGCTTCCTCACAGCTTCTGCTCATGAAAGTCGTTCTTCTGAAAAAGAGGACGAACCGCACGGAGGTCGCTGTTTGTGATGCCGGCGCGATGAGTCTTTCGCCGCTCCTGCTCGGTGAGCGCCATGCAGTGCTGATTGCGAACAAGTCCGAAGGTGGGCGGACCGCAAGATACGACCTCGTGGGCAATCTTCCGGCACCGCTCGATCTGGTCGCCATGAAACAGGATCTCCCAGTCCTCGAGGCCGGCGATATCATCGCAGTCATGGATGCCGGCGCCTACTTCACGGCGCTCGGGAACAACTTTGCCGGGCCGCGACCCGCAATCGTGATGATCGAAAAAGGCATGCCGAGACTCGCGCGCAGGCGCGAGACGTTTGAAGATGTGGTGTCCAGAGATGTCTCGACGAGGATCGGCCGCGAACTGAACGAGGAGGCCCGATGAAGGCGATCTCCAAGCCGACCTTATCGTCCTGGCCCGATCTCACCCTGCGCGCGCGCCGGAGCCGCATCGCGCATCTGGGAAAGCTCATCGCCCTGCGTCACCGGGAGATCGCGCATGCCGTCACGGAGGAGACCGGAAGGCCGATCACGGAAGTAGTCAACCAGGAACTGACCGGTGCGCTGGAAATGCTGCGATTTTCCGCAAAAATGGCTCCACGCTGGCTTCGGGACGAGCGGTTCCGATATTGGCGTCCTGGATTTTGGGCAAAATCCAACACCGTTCGTTTCGAACCGCTGGGAGTCGTCCTTATAATCGGGCCGTCCAACTTTCCCTTCTCGCTTCCGGTCATGCAGGCGTGCGCAGCGCTGCTCTGCGGCAACTGCGTTGTCATAAAACCCTCCGAACGCTGCCCGCGAACCGGATCCTTGATAGGTGAACTGTTCGTGGCGGCCCGTCTTCCGGCAGGCGCCGTCGAAGTGGTTGAAGGCGGGCCTGACGTCGCGGAACGACTCATCGCGCGCACGGACGTTCAAAAGGTCATTTTCACCGGAGGCTGTGAAACCGGGCGCAAGGTTGCGGAAGCGTGCGCCCTTTATTTCAAGCCGTGCGTCCTTGAACTCGGCGGCGGCAGTTCGGCCATCATTTGCGCGGATGCCGACCTTTCTTTAGCCGCCCGGGGAATTGCCTGGAGCGCGTTCTATGCCGACGGGCGCAGCTGTGTCGGAACCAAGCGAGTCTTTGTTCACAAGAGTGTAAGCCGCATGTTTCTGGACCTGCTGACAAACGAGGTTGCCGCAATCAACGTCGGCGATCCGTGGGATCCGGCCACCGAAGTCGGCACTTTTTCAGGGGGCACGGCCGCCGCGAGGGCGCGTGAATTGCTCCGGGATGCGATCAGCAAGGGAGCGCGAGTCTGGTCGCCCGCGGGGCCACTCCGCGATCTCGACGCAGCCGGCTTCGGCGCGCCGTTCATCGTCGCGGCGGCGTCACCCGGCATGCGCGTCATGCAGGAAGAGCCTCAGTTGCCGTTGGTCGCCGTTCGCGAGGTGAGCGGTGATGAACAGGCCTTGCAGGAGGCAAATCAATCAGCCGCCGGACTGGGAGCATCGGTGTGGAGCAGGAACTTGAACCATGCCCGCCTCACGGCTCAAAAGATCCAGGCCGGAATGGTCTGGATCAACGACAGCAGCGTCGGCCTGCCCCAATTTCCGTGGGGCGGCAGGAAGCAAAGCGGTTGGGGAAGGATGTTTTCCCGCTACGGGCTGATCGAGCTCACAAACATCAAAGTGATCAGCGCCGAACGTCAAAGGCTGTCCAGGTCGAAGCTGTGGTGGTTTCCCTACTCCAGAAAAAAGCTCGACATTTTCGGCACGGTCAACGACTTGTACTCCAATTCCCGCAGAACAAAGACGTTGATGCGGCTTGTCCTCGCCCTTGCTGATCTCCGCCGTTTTGCACGCCACCCCCGGAAAAGCTGACGACCCAACCCACGTTTCAGTCTAGGAACTCGGCCAGCTTGCTGTGTTTGCGTTTCAGGGCGAGGATGTGGCGATCGTATCGATACAACCGCCGCATGGCCGCGATAATCAGCCACACGGCAAGGACCACAAGCGCCGCGGTCAGGAGGATGAGCGGGACCAGCAGATTCACGACTTTCAAGGCGTCGTAAAAGCGGGATGTGGCAATCAACACGCTCAATACCGACAGCGGCAGGGCGAGGATGGCGATGCCGGTGCGCAGGGTCGACAACGAGGTCCGCTTCTCCGACAGGAGCAGCTGGGCCTCGTTGAGGATCAGGTTGTCCAAATCCTCGTCCTGCTGGATTTCCGGTCTTGGTTTCATGTGCTGATCACAGTGCGGATTAGACTGCTACCTTCTGGAACCTCGCAGCCGGCGTTCCGCAAATCGGGCACGCCGAAGTCGGCTGGCCCACCTCAATATGACCGCAGACCGGACAAAGATAGAAACTGGTTTCGGCCAGATCCTTGCCCTGGGCTACGGCATCCAAGGCCACCTGGTAAAGCCGGGCATGGACGGCCTCGGCTTTCGCGGCAAATCCGAACATGCGCTTGGCCTTGTGGTCTTCGGCTTCCGCCTGCTTCAACATCGGCGGATACATTTCGGTGTATTCGTAGGTCTCCCCCGCGACGGCGGCGCGCAGGTTGTCGGCGGTGGAAGCGACGCCGCTCATGGCGTTCAGGTGCCCCAGCGCGTGAATGGTCTCGGCCTCGGCAGCCGTCCGGAACAGGCGCGCTACATTGATAAATCCTTCCTGTTCCGCTTTCCGGGCGAAAGCCAGATACTTCCGGTTCGCCTGACTCTCTCCTGCAAATGCATCCTTCAAATTGCTTTCGGTCGTGGCCATATTGAATCTCCAGAAATAAGCGAGTTGCTGTGCAACACACCCGCATTTTAAGAGACTTAGCCGGGAATTGCACGAATTTCACAAAGCAAATCGGCGTGGAGGCGGACAAAATACTCTGTGAACAATGCGCGATTCATGGCAAGTTGTATGTCGGGGGGCAACTCATTCCCGGATGGAGAAAGGGGGCATTCCTGTTTTCCTCCCCGCTCCCAGGATGGCTGCAAGAGAGACGATGGATAATCGGGATGTCCCTTTTTCACAAAGGGGGAATTATGAACAAGCGTGAACGCGTCGAGGCGGCACTGCGCGGTGCCGAGGTGGACCGGGTGCCGATCAGCTTCTGGGGCCACAGCTATCTCCGGGAGTGGAGCGCCGAGGAGCTGGCAGAAGCCATGCTCGAAAACTACCGCACTTACGATTGGGACTTCATGAAGGTGAATCCGCGCGCCAGCTATCATGTGGAAGACTGGGGCGCTGTGCTCGAACGCTCTCGAGATCCCGTCCACGGCCCAAAGTTCACGCAGGCGCCCGTGAGGTATCCGGAGGACTGGCGAAACCTGCGCCCGCTCGAGCCGGACCGCGGCGTCCTGGGTGAGCAGCTGGCTGCCTTGCGCTTGATCCGCGCCGGCCTGGAAGGCGACGCGCACTTTGTCCAGACGATCTTTTCTCCGCTCTCGGTAGCCGAATATCTGGCGGGACACCGCAGCGAACCTGTCAAAGAATCGATCGCCGGGCACCGCAAAGCAATCGAGGCGGCGCTGGATACGATTACGCGCGTTTTCGCCGAGTTCGCGCAGGCCTGCCTCGAAGCCGGGGCTAGCGGGATCTACTTCGCGACCACCGGCTGGGCCAGCCGCGACCGGCTGCGCGAGGATGAGTATCGCACCTTCGGGGTGCCGTACGATCTGCGCGTGCTCGAGGCGGTCGCCGGAAAAGCCCCTTTTCATGTATTGCACAACTGCGGCAGCAACATCCACTTCGATCTGCTGGCGGATTATCCCGTGGCAGCCATCAGCTGGGCTGCCACCCTGCCGGGCAACCCGACGCTGGCCGAGGGACAGCGGCGCACGCGCAAGGCCGTCATGGGCGGAGTCAGCGAAAAGACCACGCTGCCCGACGGCACACCGGAACAAGTAGCCGCCGAAGTGTCGAGAGCCATCGAGCAAACCGGCGGCCGGCGCGTGCTGGTAGCCCCCGGCTGCTCGATCCCGCCGCAAACCCCGCGCGCCAACCTCGAAGCCGCCGCCAAAGCCGCGCGGTGAAAAACCTCAACGCAGAGCAAGAAGGGCCTTTCGGTGATTGGTGCCGGACCGAAAGTCCCTTGGAGTGCGGCAGCTTGCTGCCCCTTCCGGATAAGCCGAACTCTCGTACACGACGCATTCCCCGGATGATGAAGGCGCAAGCAAGCCTGCGCGCTGCAGAGGCTTCGCCCACGCCAGCCTTAGGGATTGGCCAGGAATCCGGAGTCACGCCTGGAAGATCCAGTTTTGGGCTCCCATGACACCGGTGGAACAATACCGAAAGGAGAAATCTTTCAGGCCTTCGGTTGTCTTCCGATCTTGGTTGATCGGGAATCCCATGGGAGCTATTATAGCTTCATGAAAACGACGATTGATATTCCAGAGAATGAGCTAAGGGATGCTATCAAATACGCCAGGGCGAAGACCAAGCGCGACGCCGTTGTGACGGCCGTGGTGGACTACAATCGCCGGCAGCGCATGGCGGACTTGATAAAATACTCCGGCTCTTCGGACACTCTCATGAGCAATCCTGAGATCGAAGCTCTGGATGAAAATGATTCCCAAACCGATAAAAGCAAGCCGCGACGCCGGGGGCGCCGGTCATGAAGCTGGTGGACACATCGAGCTGGGTGCACCAGATCAGACGCCGGGGCGATCCGACCATCCGGGCGCGTGTGGAACAGCTGCTCCGCACCGGCGAGGCGGCCTGGTGCCCCATTGTGCGCCTTGAATTGTGGGCGGGCGTGGGGAGCGATACTGACCGGACACTGCTGCGCGATTACCAGCAGCGCGTCCCGGAAGTGTGCATTACGGACGAAGTCTGGCAGAAAGCCTGCGAACTGGCCGACCGCTGCCGTCGCGCCGGCAGGACCGCGCCGCCTCATGACATAGCGATCGCAGCCTGCGCCTGGCATCACGGCCTGGAAATCGAACACGATGACGCTCACTTTGATCTGCTGGCAGCCCTGCAGCCAAAACATCCATCTTCCCTGCGCCCTCAGCTTCCTCTGCGTTGAGGTTTAAAAAATCCTCTTTCTACTTTCCTGCCAGTTTATACGCCACTCCCAGCTGATCGAACAGGAAGGCATAGACATCAGCTTCCTGGCTGATTCTGTCGCTGAGGCCGGTGCCGATGCCGTGCCCGGCCTTCGGGTTGGTTCTCAGCAAGACCGGCAGTCCCGAGCTGGTCGCCGCCTGGAGGCGGGCGGTCATCTTGCGCGAGTTGGCCGGGTCCACACGCCCATCGTGATCGCCGGTCAGGAATATCACCGCAGGATAGGCCATGCCATCCTCTACATGGTGATACGGCGAGTAGGCATAGAGCGCCTTGAACTGCTCGCGGTCCTTGACGGTTCCATACTCCGTGACGTTGAAAACGCCGTTGGGGAAATTCTCGAATCGGAGCATGTCATAGATCCCCACATAGCTCACGGCCGCGCGAAAGAGTTCCGGGTGCTGGGTCAGCACTGCACCCATGAGGAGCCCGCCGTTGCTCCCGCCTTCGATGGCGAGGCGCGCCGGGTTCGTGTACTTCTTGTCGATCAGGAACCGGACGCATGCTGCGAAGTCGTCAAAGACATTCTGCTTTTTTGTGAGTTTTCCGGCCTCGTGCCACGCCTCGCCGAACTCCCCGCCGCCGCGCAGATTGGCAATGGCATAGATTCCTCCCTGCTCCAGCCAGACCCGCTTCACCGGGTCGAAAGAGGGCGACTCGCTGATCCCGAAGCCGCCGTAGCCGTAAAGGATCGTGGGATTCTGCCCGTTACGGGGAGTTCCTTTCTGCATCAGGATGTTTACCGGGACTTTGGTGCCGTCCCGGGAAGTGGCGAAGTCGCGGCTCACCTCAATATTACTCAAGTCCACTGATGAAGAGCTCGAAAGCGCCGTCTTCGTTGATTCCAGAGTCGCGGGATCATAGCGATACCATCCGGGAGGATCCACGTAGCTCTGCGCGCCATAGAGAATCTGATCGCCTTCAAGACGGAGCACACCGCTGACTGCGGAAACCGGCTTGAGAGGGATGGGTTGCTGCTCCTTGCCGGTAAGATCGAAGACGCGGATTCTGTGCGGCCCGCCCACGACATCGGTAACAAAGAGACGCGTCCTGGCCGGCACGAATCCGCTGATCGAAACGTCACTCTCGGATACGACAAGTTTAGCCTTGTCGAGTTTCGGGCTCGAAGGCTGGACCGCGAGAATCCTGCCGTTGGGCGTATCTTTCCTCGTGAGCAGGTAGAGCGCATTGTCGGGCCCGAACTGCGCCGAAACCACCTTATCCGGGAACTGCGTGATTTGCGCCCACTTGCCCGAGGGGGCCTTCAGATAATGGGCGAACTCTCCTCCATCCCCGTTCGCCACCGTGATGAGCACGTACTTACCATCTTCTGTCGAGGAGATTTTGCATTCGGCGATTTTCGGAAACTCCCTGCCGATCACGTAAACATCTTCGAAGGACGGGGTGCCGAGTCTGTGAAAATAGATCTGCTGGAAGAAGTTGATGTCTTCCGCAGGCCTCTCATTTCCCTGGGGGTAGCGGGTGTAATAAAAGCCGGTGGACTCGCGATTCCAATCGACATCGCCTCCTCCGGTAGGGAATTGAACCCGCGGCACGATATCCGCCAGTCTCCTTCCGCTCTCCACTTCAAACACGCTGACCGATCCATCCTCGCTCCCGTTCTCGGAGAGTGACACGGCGACCAGACGCCCATCGTGGGACGGGACGAACCAGTCGATCGCCGTAGTCCCCTTCGGATTCAACTCGTTTGGATCGACCACGACCCGCTCCGAGCCGGCATCCTCTGCTGACTGGAGCACAACCAGGAACGGCTGGTTTTTCGACGGTTGCGATTTCATCGCGAAGAGCTTCTTCTTGTAGACCAGTCCGTAGTAGCGAGTGCTCTCCTCTTCATGGATGCCCTTGAGGCGTCGGTATATCTGGTCCTGGAACGGGATCTGGTCAAGGTAGGCGCGCGAATATAAGTTCTGGGCATCGTTCCACGCCCGCACGGACGGATCGTCGAGATTGTCAAGCCAGCGATAGTTGTCGACGACCTTTATCCCGAAGTATTCCTCCGTCACTGGCTTTCTTTCGGTCGGCGGGAACGACGTCGGGCTCTTCAGGCAACCCGCGAAGATCACGGACATCGCGATTGCAATCGCGAGCGACAGAGCGTGCTCCGGCACATTCCAGGATGCGGGCATCGTGATTCCTCCAGTCAACGATATGGTCATCATCCGCTTATGTTACCTTACCTGGTATGGGCGCGAGTGACGTAATGACCAATGAGGTAGCCGAAGACGCTCCCGACCAGCACGTCGGAGGGAAAGTGCTGTCTGGATGTGAGGCGCGATACGCTGACCGCTACGGCCAACCCATAAGCGGTATATTTGACGACTGGTTTGTCGGGATATCGGGAAGCGAAGAAGGAGGCCAGTGCCCAGACGCTGATTGAGTGCCCGGAAGGAAAGGAACTCCCGCCGGCCCAGAACTTTCCTCGCGCGTCGTCCAGCCGAAGCCGGCCATTATCCTGAGTCGGCCGCTCGCGCTGGGTCGCAATTTTCAGCACCCCCTGTACGATTCCTGCATCCGCCAGCACTTCGAAGGAAAGCAACGCGGTCTCCCGCATGCCCTCGTTGCGGGTAAGCCGGGATACGCCGTAGAAGGCGCCGGCAAAGCCGATGGTGCTCGCCGGAGATCCCATGTACGAGATGTACCTGCTGGCATTGAAGCCCCCACCTGGCGGACGTTCGCTGATTTCACGGGCAGCGAATTTATCGGTTGCAATCAAAACAGCCGTTGCCCCAGCGAAGGGGAGAACAAAGCGCAGGCGCCTCGGCGCGCGCAACGGGGCAGTCCAGATCACCTTTTGATCGCACCAGAGATTTTTGAGGAAGGCTTTCTCCGAGACTACCCTGGGGCATGGGTTGGCATCTGCCGGCTTTTTCTCAGGCGGTTGCCAGTCGCTCTGCGGCACAGCCAGAGCGGCGTGCTCCGGCGCCTGGCCGAGACCTTCTTGAGCCCAAGCCGGCGCAATCATGATGAAGGCTGCGAGCACTGCTGCGATCGGGGTGCGAATCCCGAGTTTCAGGCGAGTTCCGGGCACTCCTGTTTTCATAAGAATCTACATCCCTTAGCCTGTTCGACCGGCCAATCGCATCAAATTACCATAATGCGGATGCAGTGTCGTACCTGCAATTTTCCAGAAATGCAATTCAGAGAACATCATGGTGACCGAAGGCGGGACGGCGAAGATTCTCGACTTTGGCCTGGCCAAGCTCATGGAATCCGCAGCAACTGCTGAATCCGCCGCTACGGCTACCGAGCGCACGGAGAATGGCGCGATTGTCGGGACGGTGGCTTACATGTCGCCGGAGCAGGCCGAGGCCAGGAAGATCGACACCCGCTCGGACATTTTCTCGTTTGGATCGGTGCTGTACGAAATGCTCACCGGTCGGCGCGCTTTCCAGGGAGAGACGAAGGCGTCTACCCTCGCCTCGATCATCCGCGAGGAGCCGCGGCCGCCCAGGGAACCGATCGAGGATTTGCCCCAGGAGATCGAGCGCGCCGTCATGCGCTGCCTGCGCAAGGATCCGCAGCGGCGCTGGCAGAACATGGCCGATCTGATGACCGTCCTGCAGGACCTGAAGGAGGAATCGGATTCCGGAAAACTCTCCGGCGCAGAGCGTCCGGCTCCGGTTCGCAGCGGTCGCCTGCTGCGGTAGAGGGTATTAATCTGTACCGGACAACCCTGTCGCCAGGCAAATGGAAATTCTCGGATCAGTCCCGGCAACTCACGTCGGGACCCGGGTTGCGGATCAGCGCTGCCATGGCGGCCGATGGGCATGTGCTATTCCCAAGCTGCAACATAGCAATGAACCTCGCCACCATGGCTCTCGATGCCAACGCGGGAAAGGTTTCCGGAGAGCCGCGCGTCATCACCCAGGATAGCAGCGATCGCGGAGGACGCCCGTTACCTGGGTTCGCCGAGATTTTCGCCGGACGGAAACCTGCTGTATTTTCTGTCTGAAAGGGATGGTCATTGCTGCGTCTGGGCACAGCGCCTGGACGCCAGGACCAAAAAACCCGTGGGTCAGCCCTTTGGCGTGGCTCACGAGCATCGGGCGCGCTACTCGATTCCTCTCTATGCACCGAAAGGGCCGAGGGCCATGGGGGTGGCGAAGGACAAGCTCATCTGGTATGTGGGGGACATGACCTCCAACATCTGGCTGATGCAGCTGCCAGCCAAATGAAACCATCGTAAAAGGACAGCTCTCGATCTCGCCGCAGGCTTCGTGAGTGCTCGCACACCACCTCCAGTTGGCGCTGGAGAGAAGCCGGAAAAACCTCACGATTGGGTTCGAGGATTGCGCTCACGTCATGAACGGAATTTCTGCAGACTCGTGGGGCGGGATTGTGTACACTTGGCTCCAATTCTCACTTCTCTGCGCGGAGGAATGACCATGAGACTCAGGTGCCACATCTTCGCAATCGTACTGGCGGTGCCGCTGCTGATCACCGCCGTTTCATTTGTTGCCGCCCAGCAGTACGACACCAGGCTCTTTGGTGAGATGCGCTGGCGCTCGATCGGCCCGTACCGGGGCGGACGCACCAAGGCCGTGGCCGGGGTTCCCAGCCAGCCGAACGTCTTCTATATCGGCGTCTGCAACGGCGGTGTCTGGAAAACGAACGACTATGGGCGAACCTGGAAGCCGATATTCGACGACCAACCGACCGGCTCGATCGGCTCGATTGCCGTCGCCCCCTCGGACCCGAACATCGTCTACGTCGGCAGCGGCGAGGGCTTGCCGCGGCCCGACCTCTCGACCGGCGACGGCATATATAAATCGACGGACGCCGGGAAGACGTGGACACATCTTGGCCTGCGCGACGGCCAGCAGATCCCGCAGATAGTCGTGGATCCGCGCAACCCGAACCGCGTTTTCGTCGCCGTTCTTGGGCATCCATATGGTCCGAATCAAGAACGCGGCATATTCCGCTCGATCGACGGCGGCCGGACGTTCGAAAGGGTCCTCTATAAGGACGAGAACACCGGCGCCTATGATGTCGATCTGGATCCATCCGATCCCAACATCATCTATTCGACGCTATGGGAGCAGCGGCAAGGTCCCTGGGAAGATGGCTCGTGGTCAGGCACCAACGGAGGCATCTTCAAATCAACCGACGGTGGCGCGACCTGGAAGCAGCTGACCAACGGCATAAGCGTCTCGCAAGCGGAATTGGCCATTGCGCCGAGCAATCCGAAGCGCATTTACGCCTCGGTGACCGCCCCGTCTGGCGGAGGTGGCCGTGGCGGCGGCGGGGGTGCAACCGGGATCGGCCCTGCTGGAGGACCGGCAACCCCAAGCGGCATTTATCGCTCAGATGACGCAGGCGAAACATGGGTGCGTGCCACGACCGATGGCCGTCCCGCTGCGCGCATCGGCGGCGGCGATCAGTCCGTACCCGCGGTCGATCCGAAGAATCCCGACATCGTCTATGTGGCGAGCACGGTGACCTGGAAATCGACCGACGGCGGCAAGACCTGGATCGGCTTCCGCGGCGCGCCCGGCGGCGACGACTACCAGCGCATCTGGATCAATCCGAACAACCCGGGTGTCATCCTCATCGCTGCGGACCAGGGTGCAATCATCACCGTCAACGGCGGCGAGACCTGGAGCTCATGGTACAACCAGCCGAGTGCGCAGTTGTACCACGTCGCTGCCGATAACGCTTTTCCGTACCGCCTCTGCAGCGGACAGCAGGAGAGCGGATCGGCCTGCGTGTCCAGCCGCGGCAATGACGGGCAGATCACCTTCCGCGAGTGGCATCCGGCGGGCGCTCAGGAGTATGCAACCGCCGCCCCCGATCCGCTCAATCTCGATATTGTCTATGGCGGCAGCAGGAGCGGCGTAACGCGCTACGACAGGCGTACAGGCCAGGTGCAATCCGTCGGACCTCCAGGCGTACGCGCAAGACGCACCGCGCCGGTGGTTTTCTCGCCGGTGGATCCTCACATCCTCTATTTTAGCGGGGACACACTGTGGAAGACCGGTGACGGCGGGCATTCATGGCAGCAGATCAGCCCCAACCTCGCGCGAAAAACCTGGGAAGTCCCGGCAAGCGTCGGCAAATATAGGGATAATGTGCAGCCGTCACAGAGCGGAGTCATCTATGCCGTGGCGCCATCGTACTTCGACGTCAATCGCATCTGGGTTGGAACCGACGATGGTCTCATTCATGTTACCGTGGATGGCGGTGTCAACTGGACGGATGTGACGCCGCCGGATCTCAAACCCTGGGCCAAGGTCTCGATCATGGACGCCGGCCGCTTCGATCCGCTGACTGCCTATGCGGCCATCAACACTATCCGATTGGACGACATGCGCCCGCATATCTACCGCACTCACGACGGCGGCAAGACCTGGACTCATATTACCAACGGCATCCCCGACGGGGGTACGGTCAATGTCGTGCGTGAGGATCCAAAACGCAAGGGCCTCCTGTATGCAGGAACAGAGCGCGAAGTCTACGTTTCCTTCGATGACGGCGACCACTGGCAGTCATTGAGGTTGAACATGGCGCCGTCGTCAGTCCGCGACCTGATCGTCAAGGATGACGATCTGGCGGTCGCGACTCACGGGCGTGGATTCTGGATCCTCGATGACATCACACCGTTGCGCCAGATCGATGCCAAGGTCGCAGTGGCGGATGCCTTCCTGTTCCGTCCGACAACCGCGATTCGGGTGCGCTGGAATATGAACACCGATACGCCGCTGCCGCCCGACGAGCCGGCCGGGCAGAATCCGCCCGAAGGGGCCATCATCAATTACTATCTGAAGTCGGCTTCCCTGGAGCCCATCACGCTCGAGCTCTTTGATGCCGCGGGCAAGTTCGTGCGCCGCTATTCCAGCACCGATCCGGCCGTAATGCCGGATAACGCGACTGCTTCGGTGCCGCTGTACTGGTACCGGCCGCCGCGGGTGCTGTCGGCGGAGGCCGGCATGCACCGATTCTTCTGGGATATGCGCTACCAGGCCCTGCCCGGCGGCGGTGGCGGACGCGGTGGCGGCCTTCCGATGCAGGCCATCGCTCACGACACGGCTCCGGCATCCAACGCTCCCTGGGTCGCGCCCGGGCAATACACCGTCAAGCTGACCGTCGGCGGCAAGACGTACTCGCAGCCGATCACGGTGAAAATGGATCCCCGCGTACGGCTGTCGGCCCTCGAGATCGCAAACATCGCATCGCTGTCGAAGCAGCTGTATGATGGCGTGCTCTACGCGCAGACGGCGCTGCCGCAGCTGCAATCGATGCGGGATCAGGTAAAATCGCTCCAGGAGAAGGCCGGCGGGCACGGCGCCGTGGTGAAGGCGCTGGACGCATTCGACCAGAAGGCAGTGGCACTCCAGGGTACGCCAAGCGGCGGCGGCCGCGGCGGTCGGGGTGCGGGGGCTGCGCCCCCTGAAGGATTTACCACAGCTACAGCATACCTCGGACCGGGTGCGAGAGGAGGCGCCGGCGGCACTCCTCCTCAGGCCGCCGCTGGCACTCCTCCCCAGGGTACTGCCGCGAGAGGTGCCGCCGGCACTGGAGCCGCCGGGGGCAGAGGGGCTGCCGGAGGCAGAGGTGCCGGCCCCGCCGGCCCGCCGGACACGCTGTCGGGCATCGGTCCGGCGCTCAGCTCGCTCATCAGCCCATTGCAGGCTGCCGAGGCCACGCCGACAGCCCAGACGCTGAATTCGATCAACACAGGTCTCAAGGCTCTTGCAGCCCTGAAAGCGCGCTGGACCGCGCTCAAGACCGTGGACCTCCCGGCCCTGAACGCCCAGCTAAAGCAGGCCAACCTCCCCCCGATCGAGGTCAAATAAGGGTCAGAGGCGGAAGCCGAAGACTTCAGGAAGGTGAACGGACTCCATCATTGAAAATGAAATGCCGTCGATCAGGTCAGCGTCTGTATATCATGAGCATTCCTGGCTCCTTGCCGGACAATCTGTTTGCCTCCGGCCGATGTTTTCCCCTCTGGCGATTTTGGCTTCTGCTTAGAACAGACGACAGCTTACGGGAATAATTAGCCCCATTGTGGGGGGCGCAACATCCCGGTCGCGCCGATCATCTCGCGCGCCGGCTCAAGAGATCCTGGGCTTGGCTGATCAAGAAGGTGTACTAAGCGGATTCTCTGGTTTGCCCGCTGCTCCGGCGCCCTTAAGATCATCAGCCTGATCGGCGACGGCCCGGTGATTGAAAGGATCCTGCGCCACCTGAAGCTGTGGCACCGGCCCGAGCGTCCGCCGCCGCGCCCCCTCCCCGTCTCCCCTCCTGGGGCCCCCTTTCAAGGACGCGGCAGCTGCTTCCCATCCGCAATCGGGGATATTTTCGAGATGCTTCCAGGCCAGGTGGACCATCCCAACCGACCCGCTCCAAAACAATTCCCTATCATTCGAGGGATAGGTCATAGCTGCGTATATTGATTCCGCTCGAGTAGCCGGGTTTCTCAAAAAGCAGGCGCGGCTTGCTGGCCGCGAAGCCGCCGCCCGCCTGGACATTCGCCGCCCACACTTGATCCTGCCATCGGTAGAAAAGCCGTTTGCCATTTCTGGACCACAGCGGCTGAACGCCACCGCGCGGTTGAAGTTTTTGTTGTATGCGCGTTTATTGTGAGCCTGCCCTTAGAACACACGGACTGGTGGCAGAGGCTTCTACTTTATCTTTTGGCGGGGGTTTACCTATTCGTATCCTTCCGCTGGTTTCATGAATAGGGATGCGAGTGGACCGCTCAGCATTTCGGCATCAACCGCCGAGTGGAGAACCTCGCCGATTGAGCGCCTGAGGTTGACCTGGGCCATTCCCAGGGCTCTCTTTTTCTTTCTTGAAACCGCATTAGCATCCTATAATAGCCGCACCACATTGCATCACACCCTGACGTGCCGTGCCAGAGGGCCACATGCCCGAGATCGGCAAGACACACGCTCCTCACCGACCAATAATTCACTTGGAGTTCATGCCATGAAGACAATCTATGCGGCAATCCTTTGTGTGTTGCTTTTGCTGCTTTCTGCTTGTGCTCAGAAGGTCAATGACCCTGCCGACATACAGGCGATTAAAGATACAGGGTCGGCATGGGACAAAGCCTATAATGCTGGGAACACCGAAGCCCTTGCATCGGGATACTATACGGACGATGCGGTCACAATGGATCCATACCAGCCTCCTAACGTGGGTAAAGAGGCCATTCGGTCTGCGCTCCAAAAAGCCTTCGACCAGTTCAGCGACGAGGGCCGCTCCGTTGTGGAAGATGTCCGCGTCTCGGGAGATTTAGCAGTCGCAAGGGGAACGACTGAAGGCAAGTCGAGCCTTAAGGCGGGTGGTTATTCCGCCCAATTTAAGTCCAAATGGATAACAGCTTTTCAGCGTCAACCGGACGGATCTTGGAAAGCCTTCTGCGATATTTACAACAGCGACCTGCCCATAGCTGACTCTCTAACCCCGGGGGTGGAAGAGCAGGCTCTCATGCAAATCGAACGTGATTGGGCGGCAGCGAACGCGAAAAACGACTCGGCGGCGATTGACAAGATACTCGCTGCTGAATATGCGAACAACACCGATGGACTGATTACGACCAAGAAACAGGCTTTGGCAAACATGAGAAACGGTGCATCCAAGGTCGCATCCGCAGCTGCTGGCGAAATGAAAGTGCTGGTTTTTGGTGAAACAGCGGTTGTCCATGGCCTGTGGAATGAGAAAAGTACCCTCAATGGCAAGGACACAAGCGGCACCTACCGCTATACCGACACTTTTATTAAGCGCGATGGGCGCTGGCAGGCCGCAACGACTTATTCAACGAAGATGCAGTAGTCTCAGATCAGCCTCAGATTGGCGCTCTATCTGAGGATTCATGCCTACGTTGACGTTTTTTTTGCGTTTCACTGACTTACCGGATTCGCTGAGAGGCAATAGTAGGCACTGCAAATCCGTCTGTTGGTTTCCTTCCATCCTTCAAGGAGGACTTTATGAAACGAATCCTCATTACTGTTGTGTTGGTGATGTTGCTCGGTGCAGTTGCATCGCAGGCACAGGCTCCAGCTCCGAAACCCGGACCGGAGCAGAAGAAGCTGGAAATCTGGGTCGGGGATTGGACCTATGAGGGGGAGTACTATGCGACTCCATACGGACCCGCTGGAAAGTGCACCGGAAAACTGAGCGTCAGACCAATACTAGGCGGCTATTTCGTTGAGTTTCGATCAGAGGAGAAAGGAACCGCAGGAACCGTACAATACCATGAGATCGATGGTTACGATCCGGTGGCCAAGAACTACACCTGGATCGGTTTTGACAGCAATGGTAGCAGCCAAGCGGTCACATATACCTTCGCAGGCAACACGGTGACCTACTCGGGAACCCAGATCATCGGAGCGAAGCAGTACAGAATCAGAGGCACTATTGTATTCGCCCCTGACTTAATGAGTGATGTCTCAAAGAACGAGATATCTGTCGATGGCAAGACGTGGACGCCGATTTTTGAGGGCAAGTTTACGAAGGCGAAATCATCGCCGAAGTAGGAGCTCGGTGCAGGGGATCTGGCCGGGTTGGAAGCTGTCTCAACTCAGCCGCTCCATACAGACGAGATTCTCGACCTGGCAATGCAGATTGCGGATGGATTGGACGCCGCCCACGCCGAGCGACTTATTCATCGGGATATTAAACCAGCCAATATCTTTGTCACGAAGCGGGGCCGGGAAGACCGCGAAGCGATTGCGCCAGTTGCTGCAGCGTCCCTATAGTCGCCGCCGAAGGTGTTTCTGCCCTTCATGCCATCAGAAGCGCGCCCTGCTCTTTGCCGAGCACGTCGACGAAGACCTTTTGGGCGATCTCCCCGTACGCCAGTACGTCGTCACGATTCCCAAAATGCTGCGCCTCTGCTTCAAGTACGACCGCAAGCTGCTCGGCCTGTTGAGCCAGTGTTTCTACGCCTCGGTCAAGGAGCTCTTTCAGGATGCAGCCGGCGATCGCCGCTCGCTGCCCGGCATGATCGCCTCGTTGCAGAGCTACGGTGACGATCCCACACGGTTTCATCCTCATCTTCATAGTCTGGTCACGGATGGACTGGTTTTGCCCGAATGACACTGAGGTTATTGACTTCGACGGCCTCCGCCCATTGATAGATCCGAGAGCTTGAGACTCCCAGGAGCCTTCCTTCTTCCATGAATCGCGACGGTTCAACCCCAGGGGTCGCGGCATTAAGGAAAGGTATGAGTTGAAGAAGGTGCCGATGGGGAGGGGGAGCGGTTTCCGATGTCGGAAACCGCTCCCCCCCGATTTCGGGTTTCAGGTCAATGCCAGGTGCGCCAGCCCCTTCCCAGCGGCACTCCGGGAGAATTCCGGACGCTTTCCTCCGTGCTCCGCGACAACCGGATACGACCCTCTTGCTTGTCTTACGGCTCGGCCTTTTTCCGATTTTTCGGCTGCTTGGCCAAAGATGGTCCTGCGCCGTCGTGTCTGAGAGCGATGACGATTAAGGGTAGATCCTCGACCCGTGCCTCAACGATATGTTTTAAGGCATCTGCGAGATTTGGCCCTCTGTCAGTCAAGAAGACTCCCAATTGGTCATCGGGAACGATAAGAATGCCGACATCAATCTTACCGTCGACAACACTCTTTCTCAGATGGATCAGGTCGACAACTACCAGATCACTTCTTGCTGAGAACTGAACTTCCACCCCAACACAAACCTTGGCTCCATTGATCTCCAGGCACTTTGTCCAATCCACACCGCCTGTCTGCTTCTTGGTCCAGCCGCCGGCTCGCTCAAATTGTGCATCAATCAACTTTCTAACCGCAGCGCCACCATTAGCGTCACGTTCTTCCTTGACCAGGAGGGTAAAATCGGTAAGAAGCGAGCGCACTTGATCAAGAATAGGATTGAGGCCAAGCCGTTCGATTCGCTCCAATGCTCCGTCGTATGGGATCTCGTTCATTATTCTTGGCATAATCGCGGGACGTTCCTGATTCGGCCTGATTCACGGCAACGCTTCGTAGCCGGTACATGCGGTGACTAAGAGATCCTTCGCGCAACAAGCGTTTGAGAGGGTTCAACAAAGATGTCCACCAGCCTGGAGTTTGGCTGGAGTCCTTCAAAAGGGAGGCGCTCACAAAATCGCTCTCGAATCGGCGTGCAGTCGCCGATCTCAGACCCCACCCAAAGGCGGCCGTTTTTCTCGGCTTCCTCGAAGGTGGAGCCTCCTCCTCCAAAAGGATCGCATACGATGTCCCCCTCGCTACTGGCAATCAGGATGGCGCGGCGAGGGATGAGGGGCTTGAGCTCATTGGAAGCGCGCTTCTTGAACTTCGAATGCCTTACAGGCGAAGTGTCATCCCAGAAGTCAGTGAGATTGAGGCCGGCCGGATTCAGTTTGTCGCGATGCCCGCCGTAGTCTCTTAGGTCTTTTCCGCAATGTCTACAGCTGGGCACCGGAACACGGAGCCGGTTGAATTTGAAACTCTTCCCTTTGACGTAGTACAACAATCCATAATGTGCCGGGTAAAGGCGGTTGCCCCTGGGATAGTTGTTCTTCATCGTGATGGCAATCCAATGGCGAAATTCTAATAACTCATTCAAATAGGCACCGATCGGAATCAGCCATTTAGGAATGTTGTAGACGAACAGGCTACCACCGGGCTTCAATACTCTTACACACTCCGCGAGCCATGTCTTTGACCATTCCAAATAGTGCTTATCCGGTTGAGCATCGTGAAACCTGGAGGTTCCATAGTCCTTTCCCAGATTAAAGGGAGGATCCGCGAAGATGAGATCCACGCTCTCGCTTCGAATTCCTGAGAAGAGGAGCATGCAGTCACAATTGAAAAGCACACCGCTTGCAGTCATCAATTCCGGAATCAGGGTCAGCCGCTCGGCCGTTTCCCGGATTACACTGATGCCAAATCTGTCATTCGATCTGAATCTCATAGAATGGGATTATGCCCCACCACGCATGGGAAACCACAACAATAATGATGAAATGCGGGACAAAAACCTGAAAATCATGGATGTCCCAGCTGTTTGTTGTTTTCCGTTGCTATCAGCAGATCAGGCTGTCAGATCGTCAAACGGATGCCCCCGTTTTTCTCCGTACCTTAATCGGGGAGCACGCGGAATCCATACTGAACGAAGTGTCGATCAAAGCCAAATGCTTCGCGGATGCCAAAGGACTCCATCATCGAAAACGAAATGCAGTCGATCAGGTCGTAATCTTTATCGCGATGGCGAGAGAACAGGCTCCAGGCTTCCTCGCGCATGATTGGTGTGGCTTCTTCGATTCGGATTGAGGGGCTGGTCCGCAATCCGTGTCCAAAGGTAACTGCGACCTCTTTACCAAGCCGCTTGGTCAGCAAGGACATTGTTTCCGCAAATATAAAGTCCGTTGTCAGCATGACAGCGTTGAATCCCTCGAGGAAATGCGCCGCACGGCTGTGTGCCGGGTCACGTCGGTCCGCCAACGCATAAAACGCACCCGTGTCCACGAAGACAAGCCTCAATTCTTTTCTCCATACAGGAAGTCTTCATAGTTTTCGGCCACTGCGCTGCCGTCGCCCGATCCGATGCCGATGACGCGTCGGAACGGGTCCTGAGCCGTCAGGGTTGCCGACCCACCGAAGTAGGCGTCGATGCTGTCCCGGATCACCGCCGCCAGGGACCTTCCCTCACGTCTGGCCCGCGCTTTCAGCAGTTCGTATTGGCCCTGGTCCAAATAAACCTGTGTTCTGTGCACTTTCGCAACTCCACTGCCGATTTAATTATACAGCGCGATGTATAGATGTCAAGCTGCTCTTAACCGGCACCAAACGCCAGATGATGAAGATTCGGTGCGAATCCTGCAGACCTACGCCATGTCTCCTTACTGAAACCGGCTTCTGAACCCCGTTCCTCGTGTCTTCCGCGACACGCTGTGTCAAACGGTACACGCCCGACGATGTCCTATTGTTCTCTAACATCTTTATTATCAACTAATTAATGGTTGGCCTGCTGTTTGCACATGACCATGCTGAACAAGGAGGCGGTCATGAGGCAAGCAGCAGGAAGAACGGCAACAAGGGTAGCGGTTGCGCTGATGCTTCTCGCCGGGAAAGTCAGAACCGCGGAAAATCCGGCTTTGGCGGCAGGAAATCCTGCAACGGCGCCGGTACGCCGCATTGTCGTCAGTCTAACGGATCGAAAGCTGGCGGTACTCGAAAATGGCGCCGTTGTTAAGATCTATAACACCGCTGTCGGCGCCCCCAAGAGTCCGAGTCCTGCCGGCACATTCCAGATCGCGAACCGCATTGTGCTTCCCACCTACTACGCGCCCGGCAAGGTCATCCCGCCGGGTGCGGAAAACCCTCTGGGCACACGGTGGATCGGGCTCAGCCTCAAGGGCTTCGGCATCCATGGCACCAATCGTCCCAAGTCGATCGGCCGGGCGGAATCGCACGGTTGCATTCGGCTTCGCAACCACGATGTCGAGGAACTATTCGAGATTGTCAGGCCGGGCGATGTCGTGGAACTGCACGCAGAACGGAACGACGAACTGGAGCGCCTATTCGCAGCAGGCCGGAACACGCCTCCCGGGCGACCATCTCAAAACGTGGCGGCTCGTGAATCAACAGTTCGCTGATCTGGAAAGGAGTCGTGTCATGACACTCGTGCAATCGGCGGCGTTCATCCAGGTTTCCGCAGCGGTCTTGATCTCCATTCTGTTTGCGTTGCTCGTTTCGTGGCTGCTTCTGGCCGGACTGCTGCATTGGATGAAGAGATCAGCAAAGTAGGCTTCCGCCGCAGAGGCGCGGAAGGCGCAGAAAAATCAACGTTCACCTTTCAAGGAGAGGATCATGCTTTCGCTAAAGTACACACTACTCACACTGGCAATCGGCTTGTTTGTTTCGTCAGCTGCGGTGCTGCTGTATGACCTTTACAGGATCTACAGAGAGATGCGCACCAAGCCGGAAGCGGAGAAAATCACGCTGCCGTTCGGATTGCTGAACTGGCGCATGGCCGGACAGCTTGCAGGGCTTGCCTGCCTGATGCTGGCGGCGAGCCTGAGCATCGTAGTGGTGCCGACTGGTATGGCAGGCATCAGGATCAGCCAGTTCTCAGGCTCCAGGCCTGGGACCCTCTATCCGGGTACGCACCTGGTGCTTCCACTCATCCAGCACGTTGAGACCTATAATGTCCGCGACCGCTTGTTTACCACCAGCGCACCGGACCCGAAAAAAGAGGACGGCAGCCTCCGAGTTCAGAGCAGGGAAGGACTGAGCCTGGGACTGGTGATAGCCGTCCGCTACCGCCTTGACCCGAGGCGACTTGACTACATCCATGACAACCTGCCGCACCCGGTGGATTCAGAACTCATACCGCCGGTGGTAGCCAGCACCTTCCGCGAGGTCGTTCCCAACTACATGGTGCGCGAGGTTTTCTCGACCAGGCGAGCCGAGGTGCAACGCAGCTCGACCGAGGCGATCGTGCGCAGGCTGGCGGCGGACGGGATTCTGGTGAAGGAGGTCATGCTCCGCGACATCATCCTGCCGCCGGAATATGCGAGGGGGCTCGAAGGGCTGCTTCTCAAGGAGCAGGAAAACGAAAGAATGGGGATCGAGCTGGAGGTCAAGCAGAAGCAAGTGCACACAGCAGAGCTGGAAGCTGAGGCGGACAAGGCCCGCGAAGTAAAGCGCGCCGAGGCGCGCGCGCAGACGACTGTAATCGAGGCCAAGGCCCAGGCGGATGCCATGCAGCACACTCTCCCGCTCAAAGAGAAGCAGATACAGCAGACGCGCCTGGAAGCCGAGGCGCGCAAGGAAGCCACCGTGATGAATGCCGAGGCCGCGGCCCAGGCCAAAGTAATCGACAGCCGTGCGGAATTGGAGCGGCAGAGACTGCTGGCCGAGGCCGAGGAGCACCGGGTGCGGCTCATGGCGAGCGCCGACGCGGAACGCATGAAGTCTGAAGCCCAGGTCCTCAAAGACAACCCCCTTCTGATTCAGAAGATCATTGCTGAGAGGTTGTCCGACAAGGTGCAGATCATGATGGTACCTATGGACGGCAAGTTCTTCTTTGCCAATGATGTTCTGCGCACAAATCCGATGCCCCTTGGTGTCCCGGTTCAGAAGTAGCCGGTCCGCGAACGGAACCATGAAATACACGGCGTGGCTCACCCGCACCCAACAATTCTTAATGCAGAGTTCGCTGAGACCGCAGAACATCCGATGTTCTTGCCCACCGGGCAAGGACCTGATGGTCAGTAACATGAAACACACGAAAAAAACGAAACCGGCTTCGCGATTTTCGTGTGTTTCACGGTTTTTGAAGCGCTGACGCAATCTGCAGTACCGGTCTCTGCCGCTAAGTGTGAGGCCGACGGAAGGTGTGATATGATGCCGCGCTGTGAAGATTTCGACCCCTTTTCATTGCCGGTTTTTGGCGATGCCACTCCTGTTCTGGCTCATCCTCGCTCTCGCGCGCACAGGCACCTCCATGCTGCAGGAGCCATCCCAGGGTCCGGCGCGCGAACTGGCCGCCAAGATTCTTGAATTCACCGGCTCAGCGGAGAGCATCCATGTCGTGGTGCAGAACAAAGGGCGGGGCGGATCGGAAGCGGCGGCGGCATTTCAACGAGAACTGGAAAACGCGCTCAAGAGTCTCGGCATCCGGCTTGGGCCGGCATCGGAAGGAACGGCCGAGGTGGTTGTGACTATGTCGGAAAACTTCCAGGGTTCCGTATGGATCGCAGAAATCAGCAAAGGTGAGGGCCGCAATGTCGCGATGGTTTCCTCGGCACTGCCATCGCCCGCCGCGGAAAAGGATTCGCTCTCACCGGTACTGCAGGTTCGTCCTGTCTTCGAGCAGAAGCAGCCTATCCTCGACTTGATCCGCCGGGATAGCGAGCTGATCGTTCTTGATCCCTACAGCATTTCCACTTACCACTGGGGTGAGGGTTGGCAAATCCGCCGGTCTGCGCCATTGGTGCATCCCCGCCCCTGGCCGCGGGATCCAAGGGGGAGGTTGATCGTCGAAGGATCCACGATGCTGGCGTATCTCCCGGGAGTCGTTTGCAGGGGATCTACGGACCGGTCCAGCGTGGACTGCACGGACACTGACGCGGCATGGCCATTGGATCTGCCGGACTCCAAACTCGCGGAAGGGAGAAATTATTTCAGATCCGCGGGCCTGCCCCCATTCTTCTCGGCAGTGCGCGATGGTTCCCAGCCAGATCCGCGCTCATTGATTACGGCTTTGGATGGGAAAGCCTATCTTTACAGTCAGGCACGCGAGGTGCTGGCGATCTTTGATGGCTGGGGGAGCGATCTGGCAGTGTTTCGGCCAGGCTGCGGCGAGAGCACGCTTGTGCTGGCCGTTCTTCCCGGTGAAAACGACCAGCCGGATTCCATTCAGGTTTTCAAACTGGCCGATCGGCGGGCGGCACCTGCCGGCATGCCGGCGCAGCTGCCCGGTACTGTGACCGCACTGTGGCCTGCTGCCGGCGGCGCCGCGGCCGTGCTGGTCTGCCACAATTCGCAGGCAAAGCGGTATGAAGCCTTCCAAGTCTCTGTTTCTTGCGACCGCTAGCTTATTGGCGGCCGCGAGCACAATCCTGGCCGCCACGCGCCCACACTATGGCGGGGCGCTGAGGGTGGAGATGCGCGCGGCAATACGCGACCTGGATCCAGCCGCAGCCACAGTGGAATCCGAAAGCCGGGCCGCCAGGGCAAAGCTGCTGCCGCTGGTTTTTGAAACCCTGGTGCGTTTCGACGAAGAAGGCCGCCCGGAACCGCTGCTCGCAAGCTCCTGGCAGCCGGACAGCCGCTTGCAGCGCTGGGAATTCCGGCTACGCACGGGTGTGAGGTTCCAGGACGGAACCGCGCTGACGCCCGGCCTGGCGGTTGCTGCTCTCGGCGTTGCGAACCGGGGCTGGCAGGTGACTGAAGCAAGAGATGCCGTTGTCATCGAGTCGGAACACCCGATGCCCCAGCTTCCCTGGGATCTTGCCGACCCTTCCCTTGCCATCGTGCTCCGCGGCGCCGGCGGCGCCCCGGTTGGCACCGGTCCCTTCCGGATTGCAGAGTGGGAGGCGGGCCGTCGTGCGCGCTTTACGGCCAATGAAGAATACTGGGGGGGACGTCCTTTTCTGGACAGCGTCAATCTGGAAATGGGACGCAGCCCCCGCGACCAGCTTCTCGATCTGGAACTCGACAAGGCCGATTTCGTAGAACTTCCGCCGCAGGAGACACGGCGAACATCATCGCGGCCTGCGATGGTCTGGTCTTCGGCGCCGGTTGAACTCGTGGCGCTGGTGTTTGATCGCGGCCGCGCGAACTCCATTGATATCAAGACGCGCAAAGCGCTCGCACTCTCCATTGATCGATCCGCCATACACACGGTATTGCTGCAGAGACGAGGGGAACCGGCTGAAAGCCTCCTGCCGGCCTGGTTGAGCGGATATGCCTTCCTGTTCTCGGGGGGGCGCGCGCCCGGCCAGGCGCCGCATCCGGCCTCCTCCATAGCCGCCGGGGCAGCCGCGCTCGAGCTGTCTTTCGATGCCACGGACCCGCTGGCCAAAGTCATCGCCGAGAGGATTGCCGTCGATGCTCGTACGGCCGGCATTGTGATCCAGTTGGCGGGAAAAGGCGGCGCGACAAAACCGGGGACTGCGGATCTCCGCCTCGAACGCGCAAAGATCAGGCCGGCCACGGCGGCAACGGCTCTTTCGGAACTGATCGCCGCACTCGGGCTGAACGACTACCGGCTTGAACCGGCGCCGGCATCGCTCCAGGCCGTCTATGCTTCGGAACGGTCCGTGCTGGAGGACTATGTCGTGATACCGCTTCTGCATTTGCCGGAGACCTACGCCGTGAGCCAACGCGTTCGATCGTGGAACACGCCGGCCGTGCTCCGCACCGGAGAATGGCGATTCGAAGACGTGTGGCTGTTCCCGGAGAAACCATGAAGCTGCGCACGAGGTTGCTCATCCTGGTAGCCATCACCGTGGCCCTGACCGTTGCGCTGGTTACCTGGATCGTAGTGGCCTCAACCCGGCGCTCATTCGAGGAGCTCGACACCCAGCGCACTTCGGCACTCCTGGCCCAGTTGCGAACCGAGTTCAACCGCCGCGGCGAGGAGATCGTGCGGCGTGTGGAAGGCATCGCCGGGTCAGAGTCCTTGCTGCGGATTGCGATCGAACTGAGCCGGCCCAATGCCGATTACGCCCCCTGGGTGAACGAAGCCTCTGCATTCGCAGAAGCCCACGGGCTCGACTTCCTCGAGCTGATCGCTCATGACGGAACCATCGTTTCCTCTGCCCAATGGCCCGCACGGTTCGGCTACAAGGAAAGCTGGATTCTGCAAGAGGTGGATTGGCAGAAGGAGGGTCCGTTTCTGAGGAGCGAGGAACTGGCCACAGGGATGGCACTGGCGCTGGTCGCGATCCGCACCGTGCCGGCGGGAAACCAGTATCTGTACATCACTGGAGGCATGCGGCTCGATCAGAAATTCCTGGCATCCCTGGTACTGCCGGAAGGAATGCGCGTGTTGCTCTATCAGAATTTCGGTGACAGCTTCTCGCCGCAGAATGTCATCGACGCCACGGGGAAGCCGGTTCCGGGAGCGGAATTGAAGCCGCTGGTCACGCAGGTGATTCTGGCCGGCCGGGAAGCCTCCCAGACGATTGATTGGGCCGATGGCCCGGAAGCTCTCCACGGCATTCCCCTCATGGGCCGGGAAAACAAGCTTCTGGGTGTGCTGATGGTGGGCAGCTCCAAACGTGAACTGGCAAGGCTGACCGCAAGGATTCGGTGGGCCGGAGCCTTGCTCGGTGGGCTGGGCATTCTCATCGGTGTGATACTGAGTTATCCGGTCGCCGCGCGTTTTACGCGGCCGATCGAGCGTCTGGCGGAAGGTGCGCGCGCCGTTGCCGGAGGAAACTGGAACACCAGGGTCGATGTCGTCTCCACGGGCGAGGTCGGCCAACTGGAAGGCGCATTCAACTCCATGACACGACAGCTGATCGATCAGCGTGACCGTCTGCTCCAGGCCGAACGAGTCGCGGCCTGGCGCGAGCTCGCGCGGCGGCTGGCGCATGAATTAAAGAATCCACTCTTCCCCCTGCAGATCACGGTCGAAAACCTGCGGCGCGCCAGGAAGCAGGCGCCCGAGCAATACGACGAGGTGTTCGAGGAGAGCACTGCCACACTGCTCGCGGAATTGGAGAACCTGAAGGCGATCATCGGCCGCTTCAGCGGCTTTGCCAAGATGCCGCAGCCGCAAATCGAGCCCGTGCAATTAAACGAAATCCTGAGCCATGGTCTCAAGCTGGTTGAGGCTCAGCTCCATATGCCCGGGCGGCCGCCGATTGCCACGGAGCTCCAACTCAATCCGGACGTAGGAGTGGTTCAGGCTGATCCGGAGCTGTTAAACCGCGCGTTTCAGAATCTCTTTCTTAACGCCGTCGACGCCATGCCCGAAGGCGGCCGGCTGACTGTGCGCAGCTGGCGGCAGGACGGGGTGCACATCGAGGTCTCAGACACGGGCGCAGGATTGACCCGGGAGGAGTGTGAAAGGCTGTTTACTCCTTACTACACGACCAAGCAGCATGGCACCGGGCTTGGTCTGGCGATTGTGCAGTCTGTCGTCAGCGATCATACGGGCAAGATCGGGGTGGAGAGCAGCCCCGGGCAAGGCACGACTTTTCATATCGAGCTGCCCGGATAACCTTACCGCGAGGTAGAGCACCTATGAGTCATCTGCTGCTGGTGGATGATGATCCCAACACGCTGGCATCTCTGGCGCGCGCCTTCCGTCTTGCCGGATACGAAGCGACGGTGTGCGACAATGCGGCGCGTGCCATCCAGCTGATCCTCGACCACCGGTTCGATGTGATTCTCTCCGACGTGGTCATGCCCGGGATGGACGGCATCCGAATGCTGGAGGAACTGCGCTCGAGCGGCATCTCCACTCCGGTCATCATGATCTCCGGCCAGGCGAATGTTGAAATGGCTGTGCGCGCCACACGCCTGGGCGCCGTTGATTTCCTGGAAAAACCGCTCTCTACCGATAAGCTGCTGCTGACAGTCGGAAATGCGCTGCGGCTGGCGTCGCTGGAGGAGGAAAACCGCCAGCTGCGGCTCCGCGTCGGAAAACACGAAATGGTCTGGCGCAGCGAGGTCATGCACCGCCTGATGCAGCAGGTCGAGCGCGTCGCGGCGAGTGAGACGCGCGCCTGCATCCTGGGCGAGACCGGCACCGGGAAGGAACTGATTGCGCGCACCCTTCACGATAAGAGCACGCGCAAGGATGGCCCGTTCGTCTCCCTGAATTGCGCAGCCGTGCCCGGGGAGTTGATCGAGTCCGAGCTTTTCGGCCATGAGAAGGGAGCATTCACGGGCGCTTCTGCCAGGCACAACGGGAAGTTTGAGCAGGCCCACAAGGGGACGCTCTTCCTCGACGAGATCGGCGACATGCCCTCTGTCATGCAGGCAAAGCTCCTGCGGGTGCTGGAGGAAGGAGAGATGGAGCGTCTCGGCGGCGAGCGGCCCATCGCAGTGGATGCCCGTGTCATTGTGGCTACGCACCGGAATCTGGAAGAGCTCGTGCGCCAGGGGAGCTTTCGCCAGGACCTCTATCATCGGATCTTTGTCTTTCCCCTCATGATCCCGCCGTTGCGCGAGCGGCTCGAAGATATACCCGTGCTCGCCGACTACTTCGCCCGACTGATCGCGAATCAGAACGGCTGGAGGCCGAAGACCTTTACCCCGGAAGCCATCGAGGTTCTCGGACGGTACTCATGGCCGGGAAATGTGCGCGAGCTGCGTAACGTCGTGGAGAGGCTGCTGCTTCTGGCCGGAGCTCAAGTGGATGCTGAGTCCGTCGCCCTGGCGCTGCCGCACCCCGCCGGCGGTTCGGTGGCCGGCCGCGCCGGAATCGGCACGTTGAGTGAGCGTATGGAAGCGCTCGAGCGGGAGGTCCTGCTGTCCACCTTGCAGCATCATGGTTACCGGATGGCTGAAACGGCTCGTGCGCTGGGCCTCGAGCGCAGCCACTTGTACAAGAAATGTCAGCACCTGGGCATCGACCTCAAAGCCGCCCGCCGCCACTAGCCTGAACTACCCACCTGCACCCCTACTGCCCGGGATCGTCTGCGGACGGACCGTAGATCGAAGGCACCTTCCCTCCCATCGGGCGCAGATACGTGCTGAGTTGCCCGCGATGGTGGATGGCGTCGAACAGAAATCCCCACACCATCTGGGAGAGTGTGTCCTCCCAGGCGCCGCCGCCGCCCATCAGCAAGCGGACCTTCTTCTCCCACGCCGTCTCATCGAGACGCCCCAGCCGTTCGTTGACCTCGGCGGAGTCGCGCTCGAAATTCGCCAGGATCCTATCGATACGCGCTGGCGGGGCCGACTCCTTCCATTCGACGACACCGGCATCAAGAAGACTGATCAGGGCCGCTTCCTCAGTCGCCAGCAGCCAGGCCAGTTCAGCAGCCGTGCGCGACTTCGGATCGGGTCTGTATTCGAGTCGCCCCTGAGGGATTGCCTTGATCACACGGATGAACGCGGGCTGCTCGGCTTTGCGACGGGCAATGCAAAACTCGAGATTGGTCATCACGCCTCCTCTCGCTCAACTGGAACTCTGAACGTCTATTCGGTAGCAGTCCAATGGGGAGATCATAGGTGAAGGAAAAGCGGAAGTCAAACGTGCGCCTTGGGATGCGGGTCTGCCGCTCGGGCCCGGATAAGCGCTGGCGCCTGCGGCGCGACAAACCTCTGGACATCGAGGAATTGCCCTGCCCAGATCCGGGAGTCCAACTTGGAAGACATCCTTGCTTTTGAGTCAGTCGGGTCGGGAACCAGCCTGTTCGAGGGACTGCAGGAACGCGGACTGGATCTGCCGCTGCCTGAGAAACTGGATGAGCAGCAGAGTGCGGAAAAAGCGACGGAGGTGCTGCACGCATTGGCATGCCTGAGGGTGTACCTGATCGGTTTTGAGAACATGACCGCGCGCGAATTCTACTCAACGCTCTGGAACCAAAACACACAAGAGGGTTTCGTGTTTGGTGGTTTCGTCGCTTTGCGGCCGCGATCCTGCCGGCCTCTCACCTCTGGCGCTTGTCGAACTCCTCTTTAGTAAGGCGGGCGATGGGGGCAAGATTTGAGGCTTTGAGCTTCGCATTGAGCGGTTCAAGGTCCCGGGCGAGCAGGCGCTCCAGACCGGAGTTCACCTTCTCGGCTTCCTGTTCAAGGACGCCGGCGCGTTCGAGCTGGGACTGGCTGGGCCGCCCCCCGTAGCCGGAAACGTCGCCATACAGCTCGCCGGCCATCTCCCGCAGCCTGGCTTCGGGGAATGCGGCGCCCGGCGTGCCTTCCTGTTTTTGCGCGGCGATGGCGGCAATCTGCTTGTCGAGTTCGTCGGCGAAGGCATCGAGGCCTTTGGCCAGCCCTTCGTCAATGGTCTTGGTGCCGGTGACGGCCCGGACCTGTTTGGCGCGGTCGCGAGCCTGATCCCGTGCCTCGGCGATCGAGGCCGACACGAAAGCGATGCGCTCGATGAGCCGGTAGAGGCGCAGCACGGTCTGTTGCTGCAGCTTGCGGTCTTCCTCCGAATGAGGCGAAGCGGGATCGGCCACGAGCCTGATGGGCGCGGTGAAGGTTTCGCCGTCCATGATGAGTCTGGCGGTGTAATTCCCTTCCGGCGCGGAGGGGCCGAGCATCGAATTGCCTTCGAGGGTGGCCGCCGTGGCCACACGCGGCGGCTTCAGGCGCATGGGCCAGGCAACGCGGTTGATACCGCGGCGCGTGCCAGCCGCGAGCTTTGTTACCATGTTGCCCTGGCTGTCATAAATCTCGATATTGAACTCGCCGATCACGTGGCGTTCTTTGAGGTAGTAGGTAATCCAGGCGACTTCCTGCGGATTCTGGCCGACAAACTCGTCGTTGCCGCCGAAAGCCTGCACGCGCGAGACGAGGCGCACGGGCGACGGCTTGTTGTTGAGAATCGTGATCTTCGACTCAAGCACCTCCTGCGTGATCTGGCGGATAGGGGTAATGTCATCGACCACATAGATGCCGCGGCCATGAGTGGCGATGATGAGGGCATCATCGCGCCGGTGAATTGCAAGGTCGCGCACGGCCACATTGGGCAGGCCGCCGGTGAATTGCGCCCACTGTTTTCCGCCGTCGACGGTGAGGAAAAGCCCGAACTCGGTCCCGACAAACAGCACATCGGGCTTGACCGTGTCTTCCCGGACAACGTGGGCGTAGCCTTTGATGTCCCCGGTCATGATCGGAGTCCAGGTCGCTCCGAAGTCGGCCGTCCTGAAGACGTATGTCTTGCTGTCGCCGAGCATATGGCCGTCGAAAGAGACGTAGGCCGTGCCCGGTGCGTGCCGGCTGGCTTCGATGCTCGAGACCTGGGTGCATTGGGGAACACCCGGCACGTTGACCACGAGATTTTTCCAGGTCTTTCCGCCGTCGCGGGTGAGCTGGAGGTTGCCGTCGTCTGTGCCGGCCCAGATAATGTTCGGATCCCTGGGCGACTCGGCAATGGCGTAAATGGTGCAGTGGTTCTCGGCGGAGGAATTGTCGGCGGTCAGGCCGCCGGACTCCTGCTGCTTCTGTTTTTCAGGGTTGTTGGTGGTGAGATCGGGCGAGATCTTTTCCCAGCTTTCGCCCCGGTTTCGGGAGCGGAAAAGGAACTGGCCGCCCAGGTAGAGCGTGTCGGGATTGGCAGGACTCAGCGCGGCGGCGGCGTTCCAGTTGAATCTGAACTTCGGATCGCCCGCAGCCGGCTGGGGCATGATCGACTTGATCTCGCCGGTTTTCTTATGGAAGCGCAGGATGCGGCCGCCCTGGTATTGGGAGTAGAGAACGTTCTTGTCGGTGGGATGGGGGAAGACGTAGAAGCCGTCGCCGATGCCTACGGAACGCCAATCCTTGTTCTGCACACCGCCGGGCGCCTCGCTAGGACCCATCCAGCTGCCGTTATCCTGGAGGCCGCCGTAGACGTTGTAAGGAATCTCCATGTCATAGGAGACGTGGTAGAACTGTGAGACCGGGAGGTTCCTGAGGAAATTCCAGCTGGCGCCGGCATCTGAAGACTTATAGACGCCCCCGTCGGTGCCAAGGTAGAGGGTAGCCGGGTTGGCGGGATCAATCCACAGGGCGTGCAGGTCCGGGTGGTAAGAAACGGAGCCGAGACCTACGCCGCGCACAACGAAGCTCTTGCCGCCGTCGTCGGAGAAGCTCAGCATGAGGCCGGGCTTGTAGAGGCGCTTATAATCCTTCGGATCGGGGACAATCAAGCTGAAGTAAAAAGGACGGGCGGTGACGGCGGCGGCGGTGCTGACGGTGATCCAGGTGCGGCCCATATCATCGCTTCGGAGCAGGGCGGTCTTCTTGGCTTCCATCAGAGCCCAGACTGTGGAGGGGCGCGCCGGAGAGACGGCCACGGCGATGCGGCCGAGTTCCCCTTCAGGCATGCCGTCCTTGATGCGATCCCAGGTCTTGCCGGCATCGCTGCTGCGATAAAGACCGCTGCCGGGGCCGCCGGACTTGAAGAACCAGGGCCGGCGGCGGAACTGCCACATGCCGGCGTACAGGACCTGGGTTTCCTGCGGATCGATGGCGATGTCGGAGCATCCGGTGTCGGAATCTACGTAAAGAATGCGTTTCCAGGTTTTGCCGCTGTCGGTGGTCTTAAAGAGGCCGCGCTCTTCGTTCGCGTCCCAGAGATGGCCGAGGGCGGCGACATAGACGGTCTTGGAATCTTTGGGGTCGACGACAATGCGCGCGATACGTTCGGAATCGGGCAAACCCATGAACTGCCAGCTTTCACCGCCGTCAGTGGTCCTGTAGATGCCCGAGCCGATCGAGACGCTGTTGCGCACCCAGGATTCGCCGGTGCCGACCCAGACGGTCTCGGGGTTGGATGGGTCGACCGCGATAGCGCCGATGGATTGGTTGTACCTGTCGAAGACGGGTTTGAAAGTGATACCGCCGTTGGCGGATTTCCAGACGCCGCCTCCGGCTGCGCCGACGTAGACGACCCGGCCGTCGCGCGGGTTGCCGTCGATGGCGGCGATGCGGCCGCTCATTGCGGCGGGGCCGAGGGCGCGGGCTTCCAGAGCCCCAAAGGTGCTGGAGTCGATCTTGACCTGGGCGGGCAGGCTCAGCGCGGCGAGAGCCAGCAGGACCAGGCTCCCGGGGAACGCATGTCGGAAGTGCATGAAGACCTCACTTTTTCACTGGCATCTTGAAAATGCTGTCGTCCATGGGCGTGTCGATCTCGATCTTCTCGATGCTCATCTGCCCTAAGGAGCGGCCACCGGCCTGCTGAGCGATCGAGTGAGCGAACATGAATCTTCCGGATTCTGATTGAAAAATCAATCCCTCGGCGCATGGTACGCGACAGCGCTCCCATCGGTTGACATCGATATGCGGAAACCGCGAGCAAGCCATTTTGATAACCACACTTTAGGTCAAAATGCGCATCTTTGCCAAGGCGATCGCGGACTCAAGGCATGGTGCGCAGCGTTTTTAGCATGTCCCGGGAAATGGAATGTCCTGAAACTGCTCAAGATTGATCTGGCGCCACGAGGCAGGCAATGTGGGTCGGTTTCCGCGCAGTTGCTACTCAACGGAGGGAGGCCAGACACGAAGGCCTGCCCGACCCGCCGCGGCCCACACACCCCGATCAAATGTTGCCAGCGTTACGGGCTCAGTCAGAAAGTCCTGCCAGAGAAGCGCGCAGGCCAGGTGAACGTGCAGATGCTTCAATGGGGCCGCGATCAATTGATCGCGGAAACCAGGATATGGGGCTTGCTCTCCTCGGAAATGGCCGGGCTTCAATGGGGCCGCGATCAATTGATCGCGGAAACTTGCCATGCGCCGTCGCGTACTCAATCTCGCTGCGGGTCGCTTCAATGAGGCCGCGATCAATTGATCGCGGAAACGCGGGAGTTGACGGATCGCATGATCGCGGAAACGAGCATCCGATCCTGGCGGCCGAAGCGGAGCATGAGGTGCTTCAATGGGGCCGCGATCAATTGATCGCGGAAACTGGAGCGTTACGGTGAGGACTACGCCACGACTAAGGTGCTTCAATGGGGCCGCGATCAATTGATCGCGGAAACAAGTGTAATAGAACCAAGCGATTTCATTCTACGCAGCTTCAATGGGGCCGCGATCAATTGATCGCGGAAACATCCGATTTGAGGACTATACCGCCAGTGACCGCAAGACGCTTCAATGGGGCCGCGATCAATTGATCGCGGAAACATCCGATTTGAGGACTATACCGCCAGTGACCGCAAGACGCTTCAATGGGGCCGCGATCAATTGATCGCGGAAACGCGCAATTAAAAAAGGAAGGAGCAGGAAGTGGCTAAGAGCTTCAATGGGGCCGCGATCAATTGATCGCGGAAACCACCGGGCGCCGGCGCGGGAAATACCGCGGTTCAGGCTTCAATGGGGCCGCGATCAATTGATCGCGGAAACTTGCCCAGAAAGTGACGGAATCGTGAACATCAGCGAGGCTTCAATGGGGCCGCGATCAATTGATCGCGGAAACGTCCCGGCGCGAAGTGCGGGTACGGCGGACTTACTTGCTTCAATGGGGCCGCGATCAATTGATCGCGGAAACACGCTCCAGATCCCCGATCTTGTGTGGCGGCACGCGGCTTCAATGGGGCCGCGATCAATTGATCGCGGAAACTGTCGACGCCGGTGACATGGGCGGCGCCACCTTGGGCGCTTCAATGGGGCCGCGATCAATTGATCGCGGAAACTCTGGAATGCATCTTCATGACGTTTACTCCTTATTTGGCTTCAATGGGGCCGCGATCAATTGATCGCGGAAACCCGCCGCACGCGCACGCGCAAGCCGAAGAAGACGGCGCTTCAATGGGGCCGCGATCAATTGATCGCGGAAACTCCGCAAACTCCACAGAAAAGAGTTAAACGAAAAGGGGCTTCAATGGGGCCGCGATCAATTGATCGCGGAAACCAGTTAAGCCCGGGAAAGTGCAGTTGTCCGAGTTTGCTTCAATGGGGCCGCGATCAATTGATCGCGGAAACACGATCAAAGCTGCCGGAGAAACCCTTTCAGAGACGACGCTTCAATGGGGCCGCGATCAATTGATCGCGGAAACAATGAGATTCCCTGAGTTTGCCGCGACTTATCTCAAGCTTCAATGGGGCCGCGATCAATTGATCGCGGAAACGAGGAAGGTTCGGATTACGCCCCATTCAAGTACACCGCTTCAATGGGGCCGCGATCAATTGATCGCGGAAACTAGGACAGGATGCAAGGGTCGTGCGCGTGAGCGATGCTTCAATGGGGCCGCGATCAATTGATCGCGGAAACCGGCATCGGCGTTGATTGAGGGGTCCAACGCTCTAATGCTTCAATGGGGCCGCGATCAATTGATCGCGGAAACTCGCCTTCTTCAAGGCGGAACTCTATGCGGATCTGAGCTTCAATGGGGCCGCGATCAATTGATCGCGGAAACTCGGCCGTCCGGATCCCGACATTGACGTTGCGCGCGAGCTTCAATGGGGCCGCGATCAATTGATCGCGGAAACCGGGCATCATGGCGCGTGAGACGGAAGGCGGCACGAGGCTTCAATGGGGCCGCGATCAATTGATCGCGGAAACCGCATTCTTACCCGGCCCAACCTTCGGCACATCACAGCTTCAATGGGGCCGCGATCAATTGATCGCGGAAACTACCATTGACGCCAAGAATTGCAGACTTCAGGACTTCGGCTTCAATGGGGCCGCGATCAATTGATCGCGGAAACCGGCAACAATGCCGTGTGCTCAACCTTTCGGTGCTGATGCTTCAATGGGGCCGCGATCAATTGATCGCGGAAACGCGCTTGCGACCGATAAACGTATGCTCCAAACCCTGAGCTTCAATGGGGCCGCGATCAATTGATCGCGGAAACTCGGTTCCCAGGAGCGGTCTGGGTGCTCGCTCACGAGCTTCAATGGGGCCGCGATCAATTGATCGCGGAAACTTGCTGCAAAAAATGCAGGAGTGAGTTTGCCAATCCTTGCTTCAATGGGGCCGCGATCAATTGATCGCGGAAACCTTGGGACCTGTCCCGTAATTCCAACCGCTGCGCAAGGCTTCAATGGGGCCGCGATCAATTGATCGCGGAAACCAGGACGAAGGATAGCTATGTTGAACTGCGGATTGGGCTTCAATGGGGCCGCGATCAATTGATCGCGGAAACTGGAGCTGGTGACAAAGCGAACCAGCGTGGGTCCAAGGCTTCAATGGGGCCGCGATCAATTGATCGCGGAAACCAGAAGTGTTTTATTCGGCCATTCCGCCCGCCATGGTGCTTCAATGGGGCCGCGATCAATTGATCGCGGAAACCACGCCCAGATTCAAGTCTTCCGCCACTGCCTGTTCGGCTTCAATGGGGCCGCGATCAATTGATCGCGGAAACCATCGACCGGATAAAACGGCGCAAGCAGGCGATGATGCTTCAATGGGGCCGCGATCAATTGATCGCGGAAACATGCAGATTTATAAAGATTCATCACCAGCTTTTTGTAGCTTCAATGGGGCCGCGATCAATTGATCGCGGAAACCCGCCTTGGCGCGAGTCGCAAATGCACCGTGAAATTTGCTTCAATGGGGCCGCGATCAATTGATCGCGGAAACCGCAAGCCGGGCTCCCGGGTTTATATGGAGGCCGGAGCTTCAATGGGGCCGCGATCAATTGATCGCGGAAACTTTGCGGCATTATAGGGAACGTCTATAAGAGTAAATTCGCTTCAATGGGGCCGCGATCAATTGATCGCGGAAACCTCGGTGGTACACGTTGCCACGAGTGCGCAGCTGAAGCTTCAATGGGGCCGCGATCAATTGATCGCGGAAACTCCGTGAGTCAAAGAATTCCTTGTCCTTGAACTCGCCGCTTCAATGGGGCCGCGATCAATTGATCGCGGAAACATCTGATAGGAACGATAGTCTTCGACCAACGCAGCAGGGCTTCAATGGGGCCGCGATCAATTGATCGCGGAAACCAGATGAACTTTATGAGGCTCTGTTCGTGATCATTCGTGCTTCAATGGGGCCGCGATCAATTGATCGCGGAAACTCGTCTGCTCAGCAGGCTGCCGGCGAACCTATACCGGCTTCAATGGGGCCGCGATCAATTGATCGCGGAAACCCGGCGCGGGAGATACCACGGTTCAGGGGATGGTGAAGCTTCAATGGGGCCGCGATCAATTGATCGCGGAAACGCGTCTCCAATACTTCCAGCTGCCGGGTAGCCGCTATGCTTCAATGGGGCCGCGATCAATTGATCGCGGAAACCGGCCATGTCCAGAACAGACCCAACCATTCCCGTGGTGCTTCAATGGGGCCGCGATCAATTGATCGCGGAAACCAGAAACCCGGGGCCGATGCCGTCTATTACCTCGAGGCTTCAATGGGGCCGCGATCAATTGATCGCGGAAACCAAAGTTTCCAAAATCGAAGGCAATTTCATGCTGCTGCTTCAATGGGGCCGCGATCAATTGATCGCGGAAACTTGCGAATATCAAGGCTGAGGTGGTGACGGTTTAAGGGGCTTCAATGGGGCCGCGATCAATTGATCGCGGAAACGCCCGCAAGCAGGAACATGCTCTGCTAAAGCAGATCGGCTTCAATGGGGCCGCGATCAATTGATCGCGGAAACCAGTACCGAGCAGATTGCCCAAGTGGTGGCCAGCATCGCTTCAATGGGGCCGCGATCAATTGATCGCGGAAACCTGCAGGCCGGCCAGCAAGCGGCGCTGGGCATTCTGACGCTTCAATGGGGCCGCGATCAATTGATCGCGGAAACCAGCAACACGCGTCCAAACTTGGATTGCGACCCACGGGCTTCAATGGGGCCGCGATCAATTGATCGCGGAAACTTGCCTCCGGTCATATCGCCGGCCTCGTCCAGAGAGAAGCTTCAATGGGGCCGCGATCAATTGATCGCGGAAACCCGATCTCCCCGAGTGATCCTTGTCCAAATCTGAACGCTTCAATGGGGCCGCGATCAATTGATCGCGGAAACCTCCCCAGTCGGGGCATGAATCCACCGGGCTATATCTCGCTTCAATGGGGCCGCGATCAATTGATCGCGGAAACGGGAGTTTATATGAAGAGACTTAGTGTATACGTTGTATGCTTCAATGGGGCCGCGATCAATTGATCGCGGAAACCGGACCTTTTCGTGCTTCTCCTGCCATTCAGTGAATCGCTTCAATGGGGCCGCGATCAATTGATCGCGGAAACCGGAAATCTGCACGATCATGCTTTCGACGATTATCGAGCTTCAATGGGGCCGCGATCAATTGATCGCGGAAACTCGGGCGGATCGGCGGCTTTCGTCCCCAAAGTGGTCGCTTCAATGGGGCCGCGATCAATTGATCGCGGAAACCCGCGGTGGCGATCACTGAAGCGCTTTTAGCCGCAATGCTTCAATGGGGCCGCGATCAATTGATCGCGGAAACTGGTTGCGGTACTGCAGGCTGCGGATCGGAAATATCGCGCTTCAATGGGGCCGCGATCAATTGATCGCGGAAACAAGCGCCATACAAAATCGCCGTGGCGCAGGCATCGGGCTTCAATGGGGCCGCGATCAATTGATCGCGGAAACCTGGAGGATTATCCGGCCATCGCCCCGCACAACGGCGCTTCAATGGGGCCGCGATCAATTGATCGCGGAAACTGCGATACAGGATGGTCGTGTGAGGGCCGAGATCGCGGCTTCAATGGGGCCGCGATCAATTGATCGCGGAAACGCCCCTGCGCTTCACCGCGCAGATGATCAAGGGCGGGCTTCAATGGGGCCGCGATCAATTGATCGCGGAAACACCAATCGCAGCACAGAAAGGCCCCCAACCTTTATCGCTTCAATGGGGCCGCGATCAATTGATCGCGGAAACCGGTTTCGAGTCGAGAGGATTATATGATCACGAAAAAGGGCTTCAATGGGGCCGCGATCAATTGATCGCGGAAACCCGGCACTGTGATCGAAGAGCCAACAATCGCGAGCTGCTTCAATGGGGCCGCGATCAATTGATCGCGGAAACCTTTCCTTCTCATTTCCTCCAATTCCATTGACACATGCTTCAATGGGGCCGCGATCAATTGATCGCGGAAACCATCCCAGTGCTGGACACGACGATCATCTCGCGCGGGCTTCAATGGGGCCGCGATCAATTGATCGCGGAAACCCGCCCGGGGCAACGGCGACCCGCTAAGCGTGTCTGGGCTTCAATGGGGCCGCGATCAATTGATCGCGGAAACTCTGTCTTTTGGGCTTAAGGCTATCTGGTTTGCCTAGCTTCAATGGGGCCGCGATCAATTGATCGCGGAAACTTGCCGATTGTGTGTCTATTTTCGTCCAGCTCTTGACGCTTCAATGGGGCCGCGATCAATTGATCGCGGAAACCATACCGGGAAACCGGGACCGGCGCCCTCCTGACCCTGCTTCAATGGGGCCGCGATCAATTGATCGCGGAAACCTGGAAAATCGTTTTTCCCAATCGAACCCCACTTCAGCGCTTCAATGGGGCCGCGATCAATTGATCGCGGAAACAGGTGCTCCACCAGGGCTGCCCGTCATCGCGCACCCAGCTTCAATGGGGCCGCGATCAATTGATCGCGGAAACTTTATTCGATTACGCCGGTCACGGAGGAGCTGGCGCGGCTTCAATGGGGCCGCGATCAATTGATCGCGGAAACCAGCAGGAAGAAACTATGTTGTTCTTTACATTGCCCTGCTTCAATGGGGCCGCGATCAATTGATCGCGGAAACACGCAATGACGGCCCTGGTCAACAGCGGCCTGTTGAGCTTCAATGGGGCCGCGATCAATTGATCGCGGAAACATAAGATTTCCGTTGACTGCCCCCAAATCGCCGCCAGGCTTCAATGGGGCCGCGATCAATTGATCGCGGAAACGTGAGGTTACCACGATGAGAATTCACTCGAGAGATGCTTCAATGGGGCCGCGATCAATTGATCGCGGAAACCTGACGCAGATTCATTCTTTTCCCCTCTCCTGACACGCTTCAATGGGGCCGCGATCAATTGATCGCGGAAACGGGATGTCCCGGGCCTGCCCGGAGTGACCGAAAGATGCTTCAATGGGGCCGCGATCAATTGATCGCGGAAACTACCTGAAAGAGCGTTAATAGGACAGCGGCACTATGGCTTCAATGGGGCCGCGATCAATTGATCGCGGAAACCCGAGCCCGATGGTTTCAGACTGCACGGCGATGGTCGAGCTTCAATGGGGCCGCGATCAATTGATCGCGGAAACTTGGAAGTGCGCGCAGTATCAATGGGACTCCAAAAGCTTCAATGGGGCCGCGATCAATTGATCGCGGAAACCCGTCGCGGAAAACGGTCCCCAACCATAGTCGAAATGCTTCAATGGGGCCGCGATCAATTGATCGCGGAAACCTGGAGGATTATCCGGCCATCGCCCCGCACGACGGCGCTTCAATGGGGCCGCGATCAATTGATCGCGGAAACTCCGGGATGCGGCGCCTGTGTGTGAATCATGCATGAGGCTTCAATGGGGCCGCGATCAATTGATCGCGGAAACGACCGCGCCGACGGCGGAATTGCTCTCCGAGCTGAAAGCTTCAATGGGGCCGCGATCAATTGATCGCGGAAACCAGGCCTCCATGAGGTCGGCCCACTCGATATTATCCGCTTCAATGGGGCCGCGATCAATTGATCGCGGAAACAAGTTACCGCAAGGAACTGCCGCCGGGAATCGCGTCGCTTCAATGGGGCCGCGATCAATTGATCGCGGAAACTTGTTCGTGGCGGGGATTGGGATAAAATGTCTGAGGAAGCTTCAATGGGGCCGCGATCAATTGATCGCGGAAACCGAAGCCCAGGCTTTTGACTTGCTCGATTTGGTCGCGCTTCAATGGGGCCGCGATCAATTGATCGCGGAAACCTCTAAGACAACTTGCCGATATCTTGGTTGATGCGGCTTCAATGGGGCCGCGATCAATTGATCGCGGAAACTTGCAAACCTCCCTTTGATCCAAATGAAGCCAGAAAAGCTTCAATGGGGCCGCGATCAATTGATCGCGGAAACTTGGGAATCGGTAGCACAGGCACGTTGGGGCCATTCGGGCTTCAATGGGGCCGCGATCAATTGATCGCGGAAACCCGTCAGCGCCTTGCCGCTCCTGATCATGCCTGACGTGCTTCAATGGGGCCGCGATCAATTGATCGCGGAAACCCGGCTATGCCGTCGCAACTCCAGCACGACACCGTTAAGCTTCAATGGGGCCGCGATCAATTGATCGCGGAAACCCGTCGGAGGAATGCGCGAGATAGCCAACTCCGCCAAGCTTCAATGGGGCCGCGATCAATTGATCGCGGAAACTATATAGCCAAAACCTGACAGGCTCGACCAGAGAGAGCTTCAATGGGGCCGCGATCAATTGATCGCGGAAACGTCCAAGGCCGAAGCTGGATCTCTAATACTTGATTAGCTTCAATGGGGCCGCGATCAATTGATCGCGGAAACTCGCGGCGGGAGAGGCTCCTGGCGTGAGATGTATGACGCTTCAATGGGGCCGCGATCAATTGATCGCGGAAACTCAAGGATTGCTATTTGCGGTCGCAGACGGCTGTCGAGCTTCAATGGGGCCGCGATCAATTGATCGCGGAAACAAGCCCCTACCACATCGGAACTCAATTACGGGCTGAAGCTTCAATGGGGCCGCGATCAATTGATCGCGGAAACGTGGGACATGATAGCGGGAACGGAGACGCCGTTTCCGCTTCAATGGGGCCGCGATCAATTGATCGCGGAAACAAGAGCGCACAGGCGGCGCTTGACAAGGGGCGCAATGCTTCAATGGGGCCGCGATCAATTGATCGCGGAAACCGGTCCCGGTTGCCTGAATCGTTTACGGTGCGACTATGCTTCAATGGGGCCGCGATCAATTGATCGCGGAAACAACCGGCAATGCGGGAACGCTGGTCCTGGCTGGCAAGCTTCAATGGGGCCGCGATCAATTGATCGCGGAAACCACGCACCTGGGCCGCCGCCTGAATACGAAAATCCTGCTTCAATGGGGCCGCGATCAATTGATCGCGGAAACAGCATCTCGCGCAAAGCTCGAATTGTCAAGGATCTGAGTTCTGGGTTCCGAGCAGGGCCTTCGACCGCAGCAGAAACCTGCTTCCAGATCGCTCGTAGGTCGCATAATCCTTTGATTTCCCATACAAATCCGGGGTGCGAGCGCCCCCGCCTGTTTCTTCGACACCCCGCCGCTCGCATCGGATCTCAGCGGGTTACAAAAACAGGATACGCGCCGATCTCACCCTGCAAAAACCGCGCCAGCAAGCGCGCCTGAATCTCCAGCAACCGCCGATAACTTACCCGGTAATCGAAAATCGGGTGGGTTACCAGGCTATCCATCCTCAACTCGTATGCCTGGAGCAACCCTTTCCGTCCCGCAGCAGTGAGCGAAACTGCCGGTCCCGCTGCCACGAAATCTTTTGGCCGGACCATACGATTGTTGATCGCGCTCAGGACTACCGACTCGCCGATCAGCGGCCGGAATGGCTCCATGAGATCCAGCGCCAGAGCCGGCCGTCCGAAGCGAGGCTGGTGATAAAACCCCAGCATTGGATCAAAGCCCACGGCGTAGCAGGCAATCGTACAATCCTTCGCAAGAAGGCTGTATGTGAACGATAACAGCGCGTTTACAGCATCGCGCGGCGGCCGGCGGTTTCTCTGCGAAAAGTCGAACTTGAACTGGCTGGGGACGTCAGGGTCGTCCTCAGCCTTGATCATGCCCGCGAAATCACCGAAGTAGAGGCGCGCACCGTTGCCCTCGATCCCCAACAATTCTTCGATATTCTCGGCTACTTCCGCCCTTTCTGCCATCGATTTCATCTGCTGGAGCGTGACCGCCTTGGGCTCGATGTGATTCCTCTGCAGCATGATTCTCTGGTTACGAATTTTGCCGGCCACCAGCTTCCGGGCCAATGCCAGCACAAACCATTCCTGCTCCGCAAGGCTGTACTGGGCTTTGCGCAGGAAGACGTTTTTTGTGTTCAGCCCGGTGGTGATGCCGTAAAACCAGCCGCCCTGGGAAAAGTAGCAGACGGGAACATCGGCATAGCAAAGCGTCTGGATCGCCTGCGTGGAAAGCTGGATGTTGCCCATCAGATTGAGCTGCGAAATCTCGCCGATCCGGATCTCCTGTTTGAGGGCATCCTTCTCCCGCACCTGAAGCACTTCTCCGGACTTTCCCACGCGCATCCCCTGCGTGTTCAGATACGCCGGCCGGAGATCGTCCCTGGGGGCGATTAACCGGCGTATTGCGGGACTATCGGAGGCATGGACCGCTGCCAGCCCGCCGCCTCCGAACAACAGGAGCTGGGTCCCATTGCCAGGCTGCAGGGAGGTGGACAGGCCGATGGTTTCATCGGGCAGGCAGATCCCAGCCAGCGAGCAGCCCTGGCATTTCGGCGAATCCTCAAGGGGCGGCGGAATGCGCCCGTTCGCAGCTGCCGCGCGCGCTTCTCCGATGAGGCGTACGGTCTCAGCCATCAACGCCTCGTCGAAGGCGACACGCACCCTCTGTTTCGTCTTGAAGTAATAAACGAGGCCTTCTTCGCAGCGGTAACCGTTGTCGCGCAGGACCAGTCCCTGCGCCGCCAGCTGGATCTTGTCGGCAGGCCACAGTTCAATGCCTTGGGCGGTTTCGCGCGGGGTGCCGTGCTTGTAGTCGACCGGCGTGACCAGCCCGCCTGCGGCTTCGACCAGGTCCATGCGCGCGATCACGCCATTGCTTTCGCTCGACAGCGTGACCGACCGCGAGCGGAGCGTGTCATCGCCCAGATCCTCCGGCACAGGGAGCCCCGTAGCCTTTTCGTCCACATGCCTGTGCTGGTTCTTGCCCTCGATGGTATCGACGCTCTCCTCAAAGATACCGTCGACCCATTCATAGAAGAACAGCCGCGGGCAATAAGAGAATTCGTTGAGCATGCGCGCCGGCAGATAGTCAGGCAACGCGCTCCGGCTGCTTTCCCCGCGCTCTGCAGGCGATTCCATGGCGTCACACCACGATACAGGGGCTGTCGATGGCGGTATACGGCTTGCCGAGGGCGGTGATCACACGCTCGCCGCGCCCTTCGGCCGGGCCAAGGTTCACGAACAGCACCTGATCTTCCTTATGATCGATGATCGCGTTGAGGTCTGCCCGGCATTTCGCCAGGTCGATCGGCGTCATCTGGCACTCAAACACCGAAAACTGGAGGTGATCCCCGTAGGCGCGCATTTTCTTGAATACCATGCGCAAACGCTTGTCATCGCAGATGTCATAGCAGACCAGGTAACTTGCGCGCATATACGGTTTATCGGCATTTCTCGCGCTTTGAATTGCACTATTAAGAAGGATTTGGTTCGAGCCGGGCACACCACAGGCCTAGATCGGTCGTGTGCCTGTCGACTCAATGGATCGGGATGATTTCTCCCGCCCAGAGCCGGCGGAGGAACTCCGCCCAGGGGAGAATTTCGATTCCGTCCTCGGTATTCCGCGCGCGCGGCGCCCGGCGGACGACAATGGACCGCTTCAATCGAGTTTCCTCCTTGAGCGCCCTGAGCCCCCGCAGGTGGTTCGAAGACGGCCGCTCCGTCGATTTGGCTTCCACGGCAACTGCCCCGTCGGCAATGACGAAGTCCACCTCAAAGCCCGACGCCGTTCTCCAGTACGCGATTGGATAATGAAGCCCGGAATAGCTCGCATGGCAGCCGATAAATCCATTGTCTGTTAATCATGTATATCGAAACTGCCGCTTTCGATTATCATATGGGCAAGCGGTAATGCCATGCAGGCTCTCCGATCTTATTTCCCGACTCCTCTCCCGTTCCCAATCTCGATCGCCTGCCGGGAATGATGTGGGCCCGAAGATGATCAGGCAGCTCGATAGCCCACGATCAGTTGCCTGCCCAAAGCTTCCAGAGCGCCTTCGATCCGGTCGATCCGGGAGTTGTGCCGCGGATCTAACATGCGCCGAACCTCCTTCTCATCGCACTTCAACCGTTTTGCCAACTGCACTTTTGTCAGGCCCGTCTCCTTCATGGCGAGGAACATCGCAGCCTTGGCGGCCATGAGGGCTGGCACCGGGATTGGATACTCTCCCTTGCGCATCCTGGAGGGTTCGGGAATCGACTCCTCCAGCCTGATTCTCCCGGCAATGGCTTCCGCGATACAATCGGCGGCCTGTGCGACTGCGTCGGCAACATCTTCGCCTTGAGTGACCGCTTCGGGAAGATCACGAAAGGTAACCGTGAACCCCCCGGCCTTCCGGTCCGGTTTCAGGGTTGCGGGATAAGTGAAGCTTCTCATGACATGTCTCCCTAAAACAGGTCGGATTCTTCTATGCCCAACTGCCTGAGCATGGCATGAAGAGTGCCGGCCTTGAGTTCGTCCTTGAGGTTCCGAATGATTGTTCTCCGGATTCCGAGATAGATCGTGCCATGGCTTCCCTTGCCTCGTTCCGCGATGTAATGGCAAGGCACATCATTCATCCGTGCATGCCTCCGCAATGGGCGGAGAAATTCGGAGCTTTTCCTTTGTGCCTTGGCGGACACAGGTGTTCGATTGTCAAGGAAGAGAATAGGGTGTCGGTGTCGGGCGGATATTTGAGCGCGAAATCCTCGAGGCTGTGAATCTACAATGCCCTTTGTAAGAGGGCTTCGTTGATGATGGTCTGATAGCCGACCCGTCGTTTACGGGCTTCTCGCCGCGCCCACGCGAGCACCTTCGGGTGCAGGCGGATGGTGGTGGGCTGGTACTTTTCCGCATCCGCCTTCGGCGGCCTGCCCCGGGTTTGTCTCAGGACGCCGGTCTTTTCCTCGATCGCTTTGCGCGCGGCAGCCAGTTCGCGGGGCGTTACGCGCCTCGCCTTTTCAAAGGGGAATTCTTTTGTATTCTTCATGACGCCCCCTCTCCCGCCTGCTTGCGCGCCGAGCGCTGATTCTCCTGCGGACACGGTCGTGTTCCCGTCTGGTGAATACAACTACGAGAATGCCATCATCCGATTCGCCGATAAGCCACTCCCTGCACTCGCCGGCCGTGGAGTGCTTCTCGTCGCAGGCGACCAATCCGTACGGGTCATCAAAAGCGGTGATTGCCTGGTCAAAGGTGACACCATGCTTTCCCGCGTTGAGTCGCGCTTTCGCGTCATCCCACTCAAATCGCATATTTATTGTATGTACTGAAAGTACGCGCCGTCAAGCAAAGACGGCCTCAGAAGATCCGCTGCTGTCACCGGATCGGGCAAAGCCGAACATGGCGGCATGCGCAGCAGGAATCGTCGTTTGTTGCCGGCCGCCCCCTTCCATCCGGAAGCGGGGGCAAAGGCTGGTGCCGGTCCCGCTCTGGCTGGCGCCGCGCCTCGCCCTCTATGTCGCCATGCGCGAGCGGCGTATCGGCAATAGCGCACTGGCACGGAGACTGGGGTGCAGCGAAACCGTCGTACGGCGCATGCTCGATCCCGAGCATCATAGGAAACCGGAAAAGCTCCAGGCTGCCCTGGAGGTGCTGGGCAAGCGGCTCACCATGGCAGTCGGAGACGCCTCCTGACGCAAAAGCACAGCCCCCTGCAATCGGAATGACCTCATTGGAGCTTCTTCGAGCTCTTTGAGCGTTTGAGCTCACTCTGTCCCGAGCCGCATTGCCTCATTGTTGTTCTCCAGGATCCGGCGGTCTCATGGGCATGGGTCGTATGACGGGCTTGTGCATTGACTGAAAGGCCTCGATATGTGCCCGCGGTTTGACGGATCCCTCGAGATCCCATGTTGTTGCCTCGAATTGCCTTCAGGGCTGGCCGTCCGACGGATAAACCGTTCGGTGAATGCGGAACAGTGCCCCGCAACCCTTTTTCCCGGGCATTATGGCCGCCGTAAGTTTCCTGCAATTGACAGGAGCTCGATCCATGACCATAATTATAGTCATGGCGACGCGATACGAGCTGGTGTACGCCGAAGCGGCGCTCAGACATCTGGCTGCCATTGAGCGCCGGCATCACTCGCTCATCCGGCGCGCCATCGAGCAACAGCTTCGATACGAACCGGATGTTCGCACTCTAAATCGGAAGCCACTGATCAAGCCATCCCGATTTGGAGAGGCATGGGAGCTTCGCTGCGGGCCGGATAACCGGTTCCGCATTTTCTATCGGGTCGAGGAGGATTCGTCCCGCGTGCGCATCTTGGCGATTGGGCTGAAAGCCCGCGCGAAGCTGTACATCGGCGGAGAGGAGTTTGCAACATGACTATAGCTTCGTTGGCGGAGGTCAAGGCCCGCCTCAGCGCCTATGTCGAATCGTCGAAGAAGGCCCCGGTCGTTGTGACCAAGAATGGGAAGCCGGCAGCCGTGCTGATATCCATCAGCGACGACGAAGAGCTTGAAAGCATCCTGTTGGCCTGCTCGCGGCGTTTTCAGCGCCTGCTGGAACGGTCGAACCGGCAGATCGACAAGGGCAAAGGGCTGCCCCATGACGAGTTCTGGCGGCGTGTACGGAAGGGGGAGTGAGGCGTTGTTGCGAGGATCGTCCCTTTGCCGCCGGTCCTCCTGCACGACGGTCAGGCGTTGGAAACGCCGGATTAAAACGCCCCCATGCCACAGGTCTTTTCCTCAATCGCTTTGCGGGCGACGTAACGCGGCGAAATGACCCATGGGGATCGGAGCGTTTCCCATGGTTGGCCGGGTATGAGGGTGACCTTTGGAATCGACAAATCGCAGAAGACGCCGCAGCAGGCAAACTGGACTGGTTCGTCAGAAATTGGTCGCAGCATCAAGGCACCCGACGAACCTGCACGCAATTCGTTAAGGTCTTGCAGATTCGGGTGACAGGATACGCAATTCCCGGATTCACGTCGTCGAATATGCTCGTTCTTGCCGGCAATTCGGCTGCTGCGTAGCTGGTCCCCTGGACTTCCTATGACAGATCGGGCGGGTGCGTATCCACAACCTGTCCCTCGCGATATTCGGGGTCATGCGACGCGACGACGACGGCGCCGAGGCGCGGATCGTAGACCGCAACTGCCGCCGCAGGCGATCCGTGCAGCCGATGCAAAGCCATGCCATAGCGCCAGATCGGCGCCCTCCCCTCGATCACCACGACGGCGCCTTTCGAAATCTCCGGCAGCGGCGGCAGCGGTTCGTCAGGGCGAATCGGGTGGTCAACGCCGATCGAATAAAAAACGATCTCAGCCATGGCGCATTCCTCAATTTTCTTCCTGGGGATCGAAAAAGAACCGGCGTGTTAACTCAGAGTCGGGATTGCCGGCCAGTTGCCGGATCTGATCAGCTACAAGAACCCGACAACCATAGAGATCGGCCCGGTTGCGGATCGCGGGTTTGAGCTTGCCCGCTTCCAATACGTTCGCGGACGTCGTTGCGAGGTAAGAGCGCACGCGCAGCGCCCTGAACTGGCGCACCGCCGCTTCGATTTTGTATAAGGCGCCCGCGTCGGGATCGTGTTCCTGCGCGCCGGACTTACATTCGATCATGGCGAGGCCGTATTCCCGCATAAAGGTGATATCGAATTCGTTGTCCGCTGATGCTCCCACCTTCCCCGGGCAAATCCCAAGACGGATATCCCAGCAATTCAACGCTGGGGCATGACGTTCGAGCAGACCAAAAAGGAAGGCCTCGAGCCAGCCGCCGGTTAAAAACTCGACGGCATGTTTGTCCAACCTGCCTTTGAGCGCATTGCCGGCGAATTGCAGATCGAAGCAGGCCCGGACGGCGTCGCAAACCTCGGGAGCGGCGGGGCCAAATTGTTCGGGGAGCATATCCAGCCCTTTGTCACGCGCGCGATTCCATTGCTTTCTTTTTTCTTCGGGCGAGCCGCTGAAATGAAGCAGCCTCGGTGCGGGATCGGAAGCGGCGATCAGTCGGGCGCAATCCCACCACATGCGGGCACGGTTTTCGGATTGCCTCACCGCTTCATCCGCCTTGCGGGATTCGAATCCATACCCTGCCAGGAACTCCTTGATGGGTGGACGATAGATACAGGTTTCCGCGACCTGTCCGTCAAGCCCCAGGAAGACGTTCGGCGCCGGGAGATTTACATAGATAAGACGGGCGCCGACCGCGTTGAAGAACTCGTAAGCGGCGATCGACATGGGCTTGTTGCCGCCGGTAAGATTAGCGATCCATTCTTCGCCCGGGCATCTTGCGAACGCTTGTCGCAAGGCATGGCGTATCGCGGCCAGGTCATCCTCTCGTTCGAGTTGCTGGACATAGCAATTATCCCCAAAATCAAGTCCGCCAAGCTTCAAAGCTGTAAGGAAGTAATTCGATGTCTGCTTCCGCTTCATCACGGCGGATTCCACCAGGACAAGCCTGTCGGGCCGAAAGTGGTGCACCGACAGCAGGTTCGGCACATGCTGATCGGAAAGGAGACAGAGAAGCACTTTCATCGGCGGCTCCCTCTTTCTCCTCTGGAGGAGCGCCCTTGTTTCGGCGCCGGCTTTCTCAGGGTCAGCATGTAGGTATCCGCTCCGACATTCGCCACCCATACCTCGACGGATTCGCCGACTGCCGCATTCGGTGGAAATTCCGGCTTGCCAAAGTGGCCGATCGTACCATCCTCTGCTTGGAACCGGACCTTGCCACGACCGGCTATGTCTTCTATGCGTTTGACCCGGATTCGATCGCCGCGCTTGTAGCGAATTGCCGCCGGTTTGCTGTTCGGCTTTTGCGGAATGTAACTCGCTGCTTCTCCTGAAAGCTGTGCCGTTGACGGACGAAGTCGTCCATAACCGCTCGACGTCTTCCCCCCTACGCCCCAGTTCGCAAGCGCCTCCTGCAAAAGATCGAGAGCGAGTTGTGCCCACTTCAGCCCATCCTCGCTATCCACATCGGCAGCAACAGCAAAATGGAAATTGCCTGATACGGACAGGAATTGGATTGGGTTCGGATCGTCGAAGTCGCTGGGAGGGTGATTCTTTCCTGAGTAGTATTCGCCATGATGTGGAGTCATTACATCGAGAACAAGCCCGAGATTGTCCCGGCATGTTAACGAGGCAGGATCGATCCAGGCGTCATAAAAGATGATATGCCCCGAGTCAAGTTCCGCGCCAAAGAGGATTTTGTAGGATTCCCCCCGCTTGTTAAATTTCGATTCGGCCTCTCCCCACACCTGGTCGCAATAATGTGCGGCAAGACCTTTAAGTGCGGAGCCGGGGATGAGAGGCACTCCATAGGTGTGGTGTAGCGTGATGCCGGTTTCCAGCACGTTGTCAGCGCCAAGCCCAATGATCAGTCGCCCCTGAACGGAAAGGACGGTCCGCCGCGTCGACGGCGGCAGGTTATCATGCCATTGCTGAAAGAAATGCTGATACAGCCGACCGGCTGTCGCGGCTGCCTGTCGAGTGTCGTCCAGAAGTTTGCGCTTGTCGTCTTGATGATCTGTCTTGTCCTGACCTGAGTTGCCGATCCGCAGGTAGCGACTCAGAAGCAGGCCTGGGTGAGATACTCTGGGGTTCCCTCGGTTCACATCGACGACGGCGTTACGACAGGCTTGCATCGGCGCCTCCGTTCTCGCTGTCCAGCAACGCTTCGGCATATCGTTTCAGCCACCCTGCCGCCTGAAGAGCCCTGCGGCTGAGGCGCAGGTATTCCGGCACGGGCGCCTTCCGACTGCGCTCGCCAAGGCCGCTCTCGCCCAGCACGGTTTCGAGATCACCCACAAATCCGGTGTGCTTCTTGGCGACTGCGAATGCAAGGGCCTGCGCCAGTCCGCAGGCATGGATCAGTGAGGGGAAGCGCTTGGCAAAGCTGCAATACTCACCGCGGCCGGATTCGTCTCTACCGCGATTGCTGATGCACTGGTAAGCTCGTTCAGCCCATTCCTGGCTGCATGTCTTTATTTGCCTGCTTTCCATGGATCCAGCTCCTTCTCGATATCGAGTTCACGCACAGAATACGCAGCGCACCTGCCCGCGCCCGACGGTGGCCTTGCCTCCAATTTGAAGAGGCGGCTTTTCCACCGTGGAACAAAACCTGTCCAGCAGGTCTATGGGAGCTGGGATTTGGCCGCCGTTCGACCCGAACACGCGGTCGCACCAAACCAGCCCGCAGAGAATCGATTCGGCGGGCAGCGCTTCTTCATACCAGAGGGCGCCGCTCTTCACCGTCTTGGTTTCTTCGTTGATGCGCACCCGGGCCGCAACCTCGGTGCCGGTCTCACAAAGGAAATTAAACACGTTATCCGGAACGACGGCGAAACGGGCCTCAAAGATCTTCTGCCAGTCGGCATCGGTGAAGAGCCATTGGGAAAGCTTGCTTGACCAGGCTTTCGTTACGGGACAGTCGCGGGCCCGGAAGTCCAGGTCTTCGAAGAATACCCGATCCTGCCCGTCCGTAAGTTCGGAACCCGCGACCAGAGGCAAATGGACATGGTCATCGGCAGGGTCGATGGGAGCCTGCAGTTCCTCGTCCTCTTTCCCGGCCGCTTCGATGTCCCGGTACAAACGTCTGAGCGCCATGGGCGAGCTGCACCAGGCGAAGGTCCCGTAAAGGCTCCGCACCGGCAGGCACACCAGACGGGCGTCCGTGAAAACCAGTGAGCCGGAGTTCGATCCTCCCTCGGACCTTTCACCCGGATCGGCAATTCCGAAAGCCGCTCGGTAGAGGTGGTCATCTAGTCGTTTCTTTTCGGTCGCATTGTGGTGATCGGCTATCACGCCCTTGACCGTGGAACCGGGAACAAGCGGCCAGTTTGTGACTTTCTCCCGCATGATCGGAAGGTCGATGTAGCCGAGACCGCGTCCGGCGCCGACGTGCAACGGCGTCAAAGCGTGCAGCCAGTACAGACGAGTGTTATTTGCCATAATTGTTACGCTCCTGATTTCGGCGCCGGCGTTCGTTCCCAGACTCCCCAGAGAGTCAGGCCGAACCCGTCGCGTCGGTCCTGTTCATCGTCACAGACAGACTGCAGCCAAAGGCGGGACAAATCGCTTGCCGCGCCTCCGATGATTTTGAAGAAATAGACGCTGCCGGCCGGCACCGCCCGGCGGACGGGCTTGGGGCCGACGCGGCCAGCTTCGAGTGACCAACCGGAGATGGCTTTCCAGCGTTCGATAACCGCACTGACAAGACGAAGCCGCAGAGTCGAATTGGGAGGACTGCCCTCGAGACCGTCCGGGCCGTCGTTGAGCCATCCCGGCTTCCACCCCTGTGCAAAGATCGCCGGAGTTGCGATAACCATGCGTACCTTGCGGCTTTCGGCAAGAGCTCTGTTGATTTCGACAGGGCAGTCCCACAGCCTGGCTGCGTGCTTTTCATCGGAATGCAGCCAGCGAACGAGCCGGCGCTCGCCGCCGAGTGGGTGGAGTGAGTCCAAACCATCCAGAAATCGACGCCAACTCTGATCGGCAATCACACGGACCGCCAGAGGCCATGGTTCCGCGGATCCGCGCCGGGTCAGGTCGAGACCCGCGGAAACAAAGATTCTCTCCTCGCATCCCACACCTTTGCCGGAGTCCATTTGGACGTGAATACGTTCGTCTCGTTCCGCGGCATTGAGAAATCCGTCACATGAATCCGTACCCGGAGAATCTGGCGGAAAATCGAAATTCCGGCCGCCAGGATCGAGCAACCATTGCTTCAAACGAGCCGTCGACCAGAATGCCGGCGCGTTCCCCGGTTTGAAATCCTCACCATCGTAATCAAGCATCGCGGGGGATAGCCCCTGGGGGAGGTTGCATCCTTCTCCATCAGCCGGATCCGCCGGTCGCATGGCGAGTGCTTTGCGCCGGCCTTCCTGTTCCTGCACAAGACTATCCAGGGGCCGCGGGCAGAACAGCTCGTTGCCGATCAGAGGCATCGGGCCCGCGATGGAAATCTGTTTTAGACCGTCAACCATGACAGGGTCGAAGACGCCGCCCGCTTCTTTACCCAGCATGGTGCGGAGGGAACCAGCCAGAACTGAGGGATAGAGCCAACTCAGCGATCGCATGCGGTTCCCCTGGCGTATTCCGAAGGGACGGCCGTCCCGGGCAACCACAGGATCGCGGGGAGTCAATGTAAGGAAGTTAGCCATGCATCACCTCGTCCCTTCTTCCATCCGAGCGGATTCCAGATTTGGCTCGGCGAGATTTTGGGCGACAAGCAACTCTGCGGAAAAGCGCAACAGGCCCTCCGCATCTGTTGCAGCCCGCAGTTGCGCCAACAGTAACTCCTGTTCTGCTTTCCAAACCTGTTTATGGCTCAGCAGCCTGGCGCAGTCTGCCTGAAGCGCATTGGAAAGGGTATCTTTTGACGACCAGGACTTGTAAGTCGAAGCCAGCTCTCGAACATCGTAGGGCAGTTTTTGGGGCAGGCGGCGCGTCTGGAATAGCCCGGCCCATCGATCCAACCGTCGTTCCAGCGACGAGTCGCCCTCCTGCCAGCGCTCCCTGACTCCGAAGAAAACACCACCGCGGGGATGTACGTGCACGGCCAGCCCGTTGCGTCCGCCGAAGTGCTCGTTGCCCGGAGCCCTCGAGGTAGCTCTCTTGGCGGCCAATTCGGCACCCCTGGCGTAAGCTCTCAAATCCTCGAGCGGCTCCATGAAGTGGGCAATGGCAATCCCGACCGAGATATTCGGCGGGCCGCCGCTGACAGGGCCAAGCAATTCTTCGAACCGATCCCGAAGCGTGCGGGCACACTTCAGACATTGATCCAGCGGGAGAAATGCCAGGACGTCGTCGCCGCCCGCATATATGCAGACGCCGCGTAAATCTTTGACAATCGAGCGAGCCGCGGCTGCGAATTTCGAGAGCTGTCGCGATAAAACCCTGTGCTCGTCGGGAGTCCTAAGCCTGGAGAGGATTGCTCCGATGCGATCGCCGTCGGCCACGACGACGGCAAGGTATGGATCCGGTTTGCCAAAGCCGTCCTTCACCCGGGATTTGGTGAGATCGCCCACGATTCTGGTGAGTTCCGAAAGTCGAGCCCTTTCGACGCCAGCCTCAACCGCGATGGATGCGTGACGGTCTATATAGACTGCCGTGCCTTCGTATGGGAAATCCGAATAAACGGGGTCTTGAACCCGGCTGAGAATGCCAGGTGCGAGCTTCTCACACTCGGCCGCCAGTTGTTGTTTCGGCAGATCAGCCAAACGGCGAAGCCACGGATCGGCGGCGATGCGCGCGACCGAGGGGTAGGATTGGACGCCGGCTGCGAGCCGTTTGGCAAGTCCGATCGCATCCAATTGCTCCCCCTTGGAGAGTCGAAGACGGGCGGAACCTTCCACTCCTTTTTTCAGCACGGTTTCGCGAGCGCCGTCGAGGGAAGACTTGGGAACCCGGCGCATTTCCGCACTCAGCCGCGGCTGCTGAAAGTCGCGACAGGATTTGCGGGCCGAGAGCAGCCGCATGACGCGAGCGCGAGCCCTGGCATAGTCACCGCCGAGCGGAAAAGGAACCCATGCCGAATAGAACTCGATGACATCATCAAGCTGGTCGTTCCAGATATCGCCTCGAACCAGGTCGGCCACCTGACGGCGGGCATCTTCGGCAAATTCGCGCCAGCGCGCACCGGCGGCGCACTTGGCCTGGGCGGCCGCCTCGCACGGATCTATCCCCTGCGGAATGAGCGCCAGGATTACGTTCGCCACAAGGAGCTTCGAATCTGCACCATCGGGTGTCGGCTGCAAATCCGTTTCATTATCCGGGGCCGGAAAGATAAGTGCATCCATGCCGGCGATCTCCTGAATTGCCAGCGCCGCTGCCTTGCTGACTTCCGAAAGCATGTGGGACCCAAACCACAGGTCCCGAGTCCGCCTCGCCGCGGCAATAAAGTCCTGCACTGGCCCGATGTTGATTGCAAGGAGGTGTCCGGTCATAGCTCAACCTCCTTGTAGCCATTCTCCCCGGCATAAGCCAGAAACGCCTCTATTGCTGAGCCATCGTTCGAACGAGCCGCCATTCCGGCCCGGGGCGGCCCCATGGGAGAGTTTGGATAAGTTGCGAATTCTGCATTGCATATTGAGGTTCGAGGAAACGTGCCGATCGATGCCGCATCCGAAACCAATTGCACTGCAGATGGTCGAGGCGCATTCAGCAAAAGGATGAGTGGGAACGCCTGGTCGGGATCGATAGCGAGGGGCTTGAGAATGAGAGGGCTCGCCATTCGAGTTTTGGGATTTTCACCTACGGTTGGGTGAATCTCGGTGTCTGTCGGATCGAGAGGGGCCAGTTCACGTGACGAGAGCCTTGAATCCTTGCGCGGGCCGTCCTTGAAATGAAAGACGATCGGCATTCCGAATTCAGCCCGCGGAAACGCCTCATTCGGCATTTGGTTGGCCGACTGGTGACGGCGACTGCGGCATCGTGTCGCATTACGGATGGATTCCGCCTCGGGCCAACGAGATCTTCCGGGCCGGTTTGCCTCAGTTCCGGGATTTCTCCCAGTACCAGGGCCCTGCCTGAAGTCGCGCAGAAGTCTGATGATGTCGTTCCAGACTTCAAATGGAGAAGAAGACTTAGGTCCGATCCAAAACCGGCCCAGTTTTGCCCACAATGGCGGGATGGTGGGCCCGGTCGCCTTATGCTTCGCACAACTTTCTTTGAGCCATTCCAGGATATCGGTCCTGTTCGCATCTGGTGGGCTTACCTGCGCGCACCAGAGTGCTCCGCATCCCCGGCGAGTGCGAGCCCCGATGCCCCCAAAGTTCATCCAGGCCCAGATCGAAGCCTCCAGATCATCCTTCACCTCCGCCGGGAAAGTGAACCGCAGCATGAATCGGGCATCGTGGACGCCTTTGCCGATGCCGCGCTCAGCACTTTGGAATGGGAACAGAGCATACGCTGGATAGCCGGGCCGAGACCGAGGGCATGGTTCTACCCTGCCTTTATCTCGAAGTGAGACTTCCACGATAATCGGGCTGGGATGCTCGGTGTCTCCCCAGACTCCAACCTCACGCTGATGAAGATCCGGCGGCTCAGTGAAGCCGGCACCGCGGCACGCCCGCCACCAGAAGCGCAGCTGGCCGCGAATTGTCGGTGGCCGGATCAATGTCACGGGATCCGCTTCCCCAGGGATGACACCTCCGCCGAACATGGGGGTAACGAGGGTAATATCGTATTCGAGCCGATCCAATCCCCGCCATGCGTTGCGGTCTTGGGGCGGCGTCGGACATGCAGCAATCTTACGTGTCATCGTGCATCTTCCTTCAGAGTTGGTTTAATGCAAGGATTTCGAATGACCGTGAATCACTTCACGGCCAGTTCTGGTACCACCTCATGAACCGCTCGAGTCCGCGCTCGTGCGGATTTCTCTGATGGACGCGAAGGTTCGAGCACCGAAATCACATCTGGCCAATGCGGCGCGTGGTAGGTGCGGAGATAATCGTGGTTGAGAGCGAGCTTGGCCCAACTGGGCCACCATTCGGCGGACATCCGGTCTCTCACGATCCAATGATGCGCATCGTTGGGCACCCGCTGCACGAACCCGTGCTTCTCCCCCCAGCCTCTGACTGAACCTTCAGAATGCAATGTCAGCTTCATCCTCCGTTCGCGCCGTCGCCGCTTAAAGTCATCGGGCGCGAGCGCAGGTCGGTTGCGCTTGCGGAGACGAGAATGATCCTTCATGTCGTTGCCAATTGATTCTTAAGATATCAAATACATCCGCTGACGCCCTTTATTATGTCACCAAACCGGCATACCCCATCAGCCGGCCAGCCGCGCACTGACAATCCCAGGTTGATTACCGCGCGGCGCTGCTGTGCTCAGCGCTTGTATCCGTGGGGCTGACGCGGACCCTTCAGCTCTGTCGCGATAAGTCATCCCTCGATATCTGCACAAGCCCGGGCATTAGCGAGCCCAGCGTCGTTGATTTGGAGTCTGATCATGATGGCCTGTACCCGGGTCCGCTATCGGTTTCTGTTCATTGTTCATCCGCCGAAAGCGTGACTGGCACAAACAGGCCGAGGCCGAAGTGGCAGGAGTGCCCGAGGGCGACGGGCCCGCAGATTGGCTTTTCCGTATGCAACTTGCCGGTAAACGCCAGTCGATTGGACAGCGAAAGCCCGTTGTTCGCGTTCCGTCTAGCCATCCGCACGCGAATGTCACCCCAGCGAGCGAGATGTATGTCCCCGGGCTCGCAATTTGCGACCTGTTCTAATTCCTGGCGAAGCTGGTTTTCTGGAGCTAGATGACGCTTCCCATGTGTTCCCCAAAATCGACGCAGCGGTACATAGGGCGTTGCGCTAACCCACCGGGACGCAAGTTGCCGGAAACACTGGTCATCGGCATCAGAAAGTTCCAGGCAAATCCTGGTGGAAGGACCGTTCCACTGAAGTGCCCTCACAATTCTCAGTGCCTCCAACTCTTCCCCGGAAAAGCGCAGATATGGGCTCACGACAACAATTCCGATAAGTGCTCCGTCCGTAGTTGGTTGAGGCAAGTAGTAGGCGTGATGATGGCCCTTGTCAGGTTGGCCATTTGGTTGATGGCCCGCCAACAGGAACGAGTCCCTGCTCCCGGTAATTGCATGAAAAGCGGACAATGCTGCCGCGCGGAATGCTTCAGCCACCGCGACGGTGGAACACACCGGTGGTCGTCCCCTAGTAAAGGTAAAACGAATTATGTGACCCGAGGGCTGGGTGAATTCTGTAGCAGGTTTGAGAAGGCTCATCGGTTTCTCTTCCATCCGGTCGTTGTGTCGTAATAATCGGACGAAACTGACTGTGGGACGTAAACATAACCAGACCGGTCATCTGGTTCGGTTTGATATGTGTGTTGCCGCGGAATTTCCACCACCCGTTGAGCCAGCTCATTGCGCAGCGTCCGCAGCCGCTTTCGCCGGGCAATTAAGTCAGGCAGTTGAAGGGCCGCTGTCTGTTGCTTCCATACGCGTTCATCCGATTCGTCAGTTTCCACAAAGTGGGCGATTCGGTTTGGAGCGTCGTAGATAAGTTGTACGGCTTTGGCGTCCCGATCTTTGTCTTCACCTTCTCCGCGCAAAGCCGCAAACTGCATCATCCGCACAGCCTCCAGGATCTTTTTAGCTGCGTCGTGGCCCAAACGGTTCTCCAACCTCTCAAAATACTGGTTCACGAGATTGCGCAGGTCTGGCTCGCGAAACGACGTTCTGTCCTGGAAAACTTCTCGTGCTAGGCAAATGTGAACGCGCCCATAAACGATAACTCCGCTGTTGCCCTCTAAATCGAAAACATGGACTATCCCGCGACGGCCATTGCCATGCCGGTTGCATCGTCCTGCTGCTTGGACGATCGCATCGAGCGGAGCCAAGGCCCGGAATACGACATCAAACGACAGGTCTACGCCGGCTTCGACCACTTGGGTGGCCACGAGAATATGAGGCTGGCGGCAAGTGTTCAGCTGTTTCAGAATTTCAGTTCGGTCCTTAGGGCGTAAATTGGTGGAAAGGTGAAAGAGCCGATATTCACGAAGATTGGGCGCCTTCGCCAATGAAGCGTACAGTTCGAGAGCCTCTCTTACGGTGTTTAGAATGATCAAACATGAACCATTATCGTTCTTGCACAACTCGGTGGCAATCTGACGCGCTAAGTCTTCCACGGTCAGCGGAATAGTGGCATCGACATACACGTCATAGCGGTCAAAGACCGTCACAAACTCCGGCGACTCAACACCGATTTCTTCTCTCTCCAATTGCGAGAAAAGCGCTGGCTGGGTGGCAGTAACCAAGAGAATGTCTGTTTGAAACCGTTGGCTGAGCGACTGAAGCGCTACCCTCAATACCGGCCATAGCTCGGCTGGAAATGCTTGGACCTCATCCAGAATTAGGATTGACCCGGCCAACTTGTTAAACCGCCGGGCATTAGCGGACGTGGCATGGAACATTGCACCAACGATCTGTACGAAGGTCGTGCAGATGATGTCGGCGCGCCAACCTTCAACCCAACTTCGAGCCAGTGATGCCTCGCCACCTCGTTCAATCTGTCCCGGCTCAGCAAGATGGTGATGGACTGCAAGCGAGCTCTCATCGACCGTACCATCGCCCCAGAGCTTGAGGATAACCGCCACGTTCTGGTCAATGATGCTCGTGAACGGGAGCGCGTAGATAATCGGGCAACTCCTCAGACCCTTCTTCGCGCGAGCTTGCCGACGGGCCAATGCCCAGCCCAGTGCGGCGAGTGTCTTTCCTGCCCCAGTGGGAACGGTCAGAGTCCAAAGGTGACCCAAATTCGCCGGACGATCATGGACGTGGGCGACCGCTGACGTATAAACTCGGTTCCTTGCAGCCGCAACCACAGGTTCCGTCGTCGCACCAAAATTCCCGCGGCAGCGGAATGCGGCAAGATGTTCTAATGAGAGTTGTGGCGGAGCGTCGAAGCTTCCAGCGGCATATTTGGCCGCCGAATCACGGTCGGCTTCGATGAGGCGGCCAAAGTCGCGAATCGCCGTTTGAAAACGCACCATCGCCTCGACATCGGGACAGGGCTGACGCAGCGCATTTTTCGTTTTCACTCGAAGCTCAGTCAGGCTATGACTGTCCAGAACGGGACGGGATATCGACCCGCCAAGACGTTTCACCAACCAACCTGCGATTCCCTCAACGTCCATCGATCCTAGTTGCTTGTGCAACCTGTCTAGAGTGCGCTGATCAGGGAGGGTTATTCCATCGAACAGGTCGTCCAGACTCCCATGGTGGCGACGGACAAAGAGAATAGCCAGCGCCGCCTCCACAGGTGTCATACCTCTCCCTGAGGCAACGATCGGCTTTATAACCTCCATCAACCAAAACGCTCCGATTTCGGCATGACGGCTTAGCTCCGGAGGGATCTTCTTTCCATGTAGGTATTCGTTGAAAAAGCTCGTAGCCTTACCGACATCATGGAACAAACCTGCGCATGCGAGCCAATGCGCATCGTCAAGACCGAGCCTGTTCCTCACGTCCAGCAGATGATCGATTAACAATCGCCCGGGGTGAGATTCACAATGCAGAAAAGCAAGTACCATCAACTAATCTCCAATACGTCGTCAACGACGCCTGGATGGAACGTCCCGAGGTATCAATCACGTAAGCCTCGTATCGAGTCACTTGGCGGTTGGGTTGCATAACAGCTGGCAGACGTATCCGCTGGTAAACCCCTTCCGTGTTCCAACGGATTTCGTCTTGCAAGTCATCCGAGCGCACAGGCGAGACGAATTCCCGATGCTCCTTGTCGTTGGAGACTTCCTGCGCCTCTACAATTTGGACCTCATCTCCGAACCAAGCGATCATCCAGGCAAGTCCCAGACAGGGGGTGTAACACGACTCGCCCTGGTTCAGCGATGCCGCCAATTGATGACCGAGCGTGGGATGGCTGAACATCACCCGGTAGCGAGGCTGCCGCACGACCTCATATCGCATCGTTGTGCGAGGATTCACAGCTTTGAGCCGAAAGGTCGGGTTTTGTTTCGTATCCACCAGATTGATGGAGACCTGTCCTGTGCGAAGAGGGTTCAGGATCTGCAATCCGAACACCGCTTCGCTATCTTGGAAGTGTTCTAGTGACTCGTTCTTTGGCAAGCCAAGAATTGCCCCGACTAGTCCACACAGCGCCGTCCGTGGCGGAATGGGATACGTCAGAGCGGTAGTGATCGCGTATTGCCGCCGAAAGTGCGCCATGTCGGACGCCACATCGAAAACCACAAAGTCTCTACCCATCTCAATCAAACTCCAGCTTCTCTGCATTGCATCCCAGAAACGTCCATTTGGCGTCCTGTTCCTGTGGCTCCTGCGATAGCTTCAGAAGCTTGTTCCATGCGAACCGGATTCGCGCAATCCTTTCCTTTCGACCCGACAGAACCTTGCCCAACTCTGTGATGTCAAGCGTGACTTGGGTGACATCACGGAGCGCTTCATCGCGGATTTCGCAATCCCCGTTCGCACTCGGCTCGCCAATGGTCACCCCGCCATCTTTTCCCCGTTTCAAGTCTAAGAACTGGTCGAGACGCCCGACATAGTGCTTTGAATGGCCATCATCGTACTCCACGAGCACCAGTAACAAAGGGCGCTGCCCGATTTTTGACCGAGTGATCAGGCTCTTCGTCCCGTACCAGATCGCCTCGTAGAGTCTTTCCGCGTCCTCGCTCGTGAGCTTCGTGGTTTCTGCTGCCTTCTGGTTCACAATTCCATAGATCGCGATCAAGCCATACGGCAGGTTATATTCCTCGCGAAATGTCTTCTGTTGTGCGCCTTGGCCGGAAGCGAACGCACCCGTTCCCTTGATGAACCGCGGCTCAACGCGATGCAACGTTGTTCCCATGGCAAATTGCACAGCGCCGGTGAGTGTAACGCTTGAGTCCTTTCCTTCCTTCTTGAGCCCCGATACCGGTATCGTGGCGCCAAAAAGACGGATGTCAATACACTGTGCGATGACTCCAGCCTCAATAAAGTCCCGTTTCTCGAGAACATTTTTGACGTCCTTTTTGGCGTCCTTCGAGAGTTGCTCAAAGAAGTCCTCTGCGCGGTCCTTGCCTTCTTGAATTGTGCCGTCGGCTTTCTCGATCTGGCGGCAAAAGATCTCTTCTCCGCAATAATCATGCAAATAGTCACGGATTGTCCGTTTCAGACGGACATCGGATACCTTGGCTCGCCCCGCCTCCAAGTCCATCCTGGGCCGGTTCTCGTCATTTGGATCGCCATTCGGATTGGCGTCGGCAATGTCATACACAAATAAGATCTCGGTACGTGTCGTGATGGGTTCTGGCTTCTCCGTTTTCGCCGCTTCCATGATGTTTGGTTCTCCTTTCATTGAGGTTAGCTGGTTTGGGGTTCGTAGGTATCTACGCAAACCGTGGTCGCAATGTATGGCCCAAGGCAAAAAAATAGGAAATCTCATCGGTAGATAACGGCCACTGGTCCGGGGTCGCTGCCAGTGCTGCCGCAGCAAACTCCAACAAGGCACTCACTTTCGGTTCCTGCTTTTCTCCGTATGCCTTCGCCTTATCCTTCGCCGCGACAAACAGCCCGCGAACGTCCGATTGATCGAGGCGAAACCCCTTCAGCTTTCCCGAAAACGGAGTCGCGCCACGCACATCCTTCTGTATTTGCTCAATCCCGCTGCAACATGCACCCACCAAGAATGCTGCTTGCGGCGCGGGATCGGTTCGCAGCTTGCCCGACCCCAGGTCGAGCACTTTGCGCACTCGCTCGGCCTGCTCGGAATCACCGTAATCGACTTGCATATCTTCTTGTCTCCTCTCTGTGTTTGGATCTGTCAACGTTTCGAAAAAGAGAATCGTGCGAAACAAATCAGCGAGACGAAATTGCCAGTCAGGTAACCTTTTCTTGTCGATAATGCGCACTCTGTTCTGTCGATAATCATCCTGAACCCATCGCATGCCGACTTGAAGCAGCCGACGCGTCGAAAGCGGTCGCAGTTCCAATGCCGCCCGTGTCGCAGCCAAGAAATCATCATCAAAAGTGCTACCCCCGTGTGCGGCTGGGAAAACGCTGCGGAGTGAACCAAAGGTGAATTGGCCTTTCGTGAATGAAACTGGACTTGTTTCATCGAGCCACGGATGGCTATCCACGACGTCTTTGGCGTCAAACAGCTTTCGGAACCGGGTCGGCAAAAGTCCTGAGACATACAAAGCAGGACGGAAAGACTGCGGATCGGGTTGATAGAACAGCAAATCTACTTGCAGGAGATTCTTTTCTTGGGATACCACGTAAAACAACTCGTCCTCTGCAGCAGTCAACCGGGATTTGGCGGTTTTGTTGATCCGTGCATTTATCAGACTGTCCAAGAACTCGTACGCCATGGTCAGCGTTGGCCGCAAAGGCGATGGCAAGAGCAAGTACTTGAAGCCGTAGTAGTCAAAAGCCAACTCCTTCTTCACGCGCTCCCCGGCAAAATCCACTTTGTCGCAGCACTCCCTGCAAGCTGGGAAGTTGCGCCATGCCGCGGACGGATCAAACCCCCCCGACACCGAGCCTGGCTTGTCCAACGTGTAAACTTTGAACTGCTGGATTTGAAGCAACCCTGAAACTTCAGTGTTCGCCTTCCCGCAGATACTGCATTGCCCGATTCCCTGCACGGCACCCTTGATACCCTTCTTGCTTGTGGCGGACTCCTTCCCTGATCGCACCAACGACTGCTGAAACGCGGAATAGTCGCCGACACGTTTTAACTCCTTGTTACCTTCCTGCCACGCAACCGAAATGATTGCGGGCAGGGAAACAACGGATGTTTTTTTCGCCACAGGCGGGTTGCATTGTTCAATCTTCTCCCGTAGGGCGACACGATTCTCCATGTTTGGCTTGCCTTCCCCGGCTGCAATTTTCAACCAATCCCGAATCTTCCCAAGATGACTGATCTCTGATTCAGGCAGATCCACGCCCCTATCAACCGCATCCCGGATGCTTTCCGACAAACGGAATAGTTTCTTTCTGATCTCTTCCAGGAGTGCCGCCTGATACTCCTTATCGCCGTGTCCCTTCACACCCCGCAATCCGGACGTTGGTGTCGCATCCCAGCCATTGGGTGGCCCTTCGCGGTAGAGGTAGGTTCGGCGTTTCACCGCATCGCATTCCTCGACCTGAATCCGTTCGAAGCCTTTGTCGCAGAAAATCAAGAGAAGCACGGTCTTCGTCCGGAATTTCGCGACCGGGTCACGCAAGTATTGCGCAACAGAATCACTAGGCCGGAGTCCCTCTCGGTCCCTGTAAAACACACCGAGTTCGGCAAACTGATGGATCATGTTAACGGCCTCCTAAGGATTACCGCACCCGCACATTGCCGCGTCAAACGATCGACTCTCAGCCGCATCTTGAAGCAGGCTGAGATCTGCTTCGCTCTACCATCTCGGCGCCCAGATCATCCGAGGCGCCAGGACCTCACATATCAAACAGATCCGACATCATTTTCCGCGCGGTTTCCTCATCGAGTTCCTGCAGCTGCGGGAACCAGAGATCTTCGAGAGCAGCGGCGGACTCGGCCCATTTCTTGAGGTAGGAGCGCGCCGCGTCCAGCTGCCGGGAATATATCTCGGTGCTTTCACTCACTTCTGGGCCGGCTATGACAGATTCGCGTTTGGAACGCTCCCGTTTGCTCATTATGCTCCGTACTCCGGATATCCTGGCGCGATGACTATATTATCGCGCAGAACGTCTTCGTTTAGTCCTCCATTGTGTCCGTAGAGGCTTTTCACTGTTGCGAGCCTGTCTCTCTCGGATTTCAGGCTTGTTCGACCGAGTCCACCGCGGAAGTCGGGAAATGAGGCCGATGAGATCCTCGTGATTTCGGATCCCGCAGTCCGGAGAGTCAAAAGGATTTCCCTCTCACGATATTTAAAAAATGGCAAAAACCCAGCTCGAACAACTCCTTCGAGCTGTTGTAGAATTTCGATGAACCGTTTCGATAGGGCAACGAAAAAACGCCTCCGCGACGAGCGGTCGCCGCCCGATTGAACATTGTTACAGCTGAGTAATCGCCGCATGCGCTTACGCATCATTTTGGAGCCCGCTGACGAAGGCGGATACACCGTTTTCGTTCCGTCCCTGCCCGGGTGCATATCCGAGGGGGACACCCTTCAAGAAGCACGCGACAACATCCGGGAAGCCATTGCTCTCTATCTGGAACCCGCGGAGGAACTGCCTGTGCCCGAAGGCGCAATGGTCGAGGAAATTGTACTGTAGTTCGACCCATTCCAGGGTTGCAGGCACTGCGGTTCGGTTTCCCCAATTTCTCCTCGATAATCCAATCTGGTACATCAGGTTTTTCAGATCGAGCTCTCGCCAAGAGCGCCGGCCGCGCCATCAGTCTAAAAAGCGGGAGTGACATCCGAGGTCATTGCCTTTTGCTTTTATTTTGAATGTCGACTGCGTGATACGGACAGATCCTGAATGTTACGGCTGACTGCCCCTCAGGGATCGGCAGTCCGAGTCTCCGGGCCAAACCCGTGCCCAGTGCGCGAGCATCGGCGCTGCAGGAAAGATTCCTGAGTCGATTGGGCATCGGGGATATTTTGGATCGATGCGAAACATCGAAGAAATCCAGGCCGAAATCGAAAGACTGGCGCCCGACGAGGTGGAGCGCCTGGCCGAATGGTTCGCCGAATACAGGGCGCGCGCCTGGGATAGCCAGATCGCTGAGGATGCACGGCCAGGTGGCCCGTTGCGCCGCTTGATCGACAAGGCCAAGTCCGACTTCCATGCAGGGAAAACCCGCCGCCTGCCGTGACCAGTCACGCGAACGAGACCTTCTGGGTAGCCAACAGAGCACTCACACCGCAAATCCGTACTCTGGCCCGCAAGCAGTACCGGCTTTGGCGCCGGAACCCCTTTCACCCGTCCCTTTATTTCAAGAAAGTCGCTGACGACATGTGGTCTTTACGGATCGGCAGGCGCCATCGGGCGCTCGCCGCCTGCAGCCTACCTGCTGTCGGTCTTGGCTCCGATTGCGTCCTGGACCTGACTGTCACCCTCGCCGCCTCCGCGGAAATCGCGTGATACTGAACTGCTAATCCGCCGCATAACGTTGGGGCTCGGTGCGCAACTTTTTGCACGTGCGTCCTCAACGGCTCCCAACGGCCAGCATCATTGGCGCTATGCGCAAAATAGGTAGTCGTATCAAGGGGCATCTGCCCAACCTTATTTCTAACGCCTCTCGTCTTGCTACTTCCCGGATTCGCGTAAAGGCACAATCAACTCTCTCGATCAGTTCCTGATCTGTTATCTTCAATAACTCCATTCGCTTGATTAGATGCTGGGCGCTATGTCCACTTCCAGTAAACCTCGGCCCTTTCCCGTCAGCCTGTACTTTTGCTTGCTGCTCCGGGGTTTGTCGGGGACGGTCATCTCGACGAGGCCCAGATCCAGTGACGGCTGGAGATATCGGACGCGGAAATTTGCCTGGCCCTTCAACCGGAGGGCGTCCTGAGCTTGAGAGCGAGTCAGGGGCGACGCTTGGAGGACCTCCAAAAGCCTCCTGACTTCATCCCCAACTTCACCTGTGACTTCACCCGCAACTTCACCTGTGACTTGGTCCTGGCATGGGCCCAAGTTGCGCCTTGAACGTAACTATCAGGCTCCCCGCCTCCTCGGAAAACGTGGGAGGTTCCACTCCGTAGCGGCGGCACTCATCAATGACGCGGTTGGTGCCGCGCCCCCAGATTTCGACCGCGCCCGTGCGGTGAAAGGCGTCGGCGATCAGGGGATTGCGCAGGCGCGACCCCGACAGCATCTCCACCGTCACTCCCTTCGGAAGCCTGCCCACACTGCGAATTTCCACGCGATCGTCAAAGACGGCGACGGCGACGTCCCTTCATTTCAAGAAAGTCGCTGCGGACACATGGTCTGTATGGATCGGCAGGCGTCATCGGGCGCTCGCCGCCCGGGTTGAAGAAATCCTGCTTTGGTCTTAGATCAGCAGGCAGCGTGTCCACGGAGTGAAAAACCGCCGGAGCGATTTCGCAAGCGTGCGGGGAAAGACTTACTTGCTTCTGGCAGCTTTCTTCCTTTGGCGATGGGCGATCCGGGTCAGAGCCCGGAGCGCCTCGTTCACAGTCTTGGAATCAGGAAACAGGTCCGCGACATCGGGGTCCAGAATAACGATGTTTGTCCCCTTGGCAAACTGCTTTGCGTATTTTCCCCGTTTGCCGCCTGAAAAGTCGAATTCAGCGCGCATCTCTGTGATTCCGGGAGCGCTTTTGCCTCTTCTCGTGGTCTCCACCTTCATGAGCTTTCCGCTCTTTAGCGGTGCCACGCTTGCGTCAGCTTCCGGGTAAGCGGGCTTGACTCATGGCGGCACCTCGCGCCGTTCAGACGACGGCGAATAGGGATTCCATGGAAACTTCCACGTCTTTTCTTTCGATCACTTTCGAAGCGTCGAGGATTTCGAGCTCCAGGGGCTGGCCTTTGGCCGAAAAGTGCACGATGATGCCTTCGGCGAGGTCCCTGGAGTCGGATATCTTTCCCTCCCGCAGTTGAATGGTCAAGACATCCGCTTCACGAGAATATTTGATCTTCACGCCGGCGCCCTCCCTCAAAACAACGCTCTGCAGAAGGATAGTATACCGTGATCACAATCGGCACCGATCCCTCATACTCATAAACAGCTCTTACCAGGTGGATCTCCGTAACGCCGGTGGGCGATGACGCGGCCGATGTCCCAACAACACTTCCTCTGGAAAAAGCAAGGCCCGCAACACTTTTCTCACCTGCAATCCCCATCGGGCGCACCGTTCCAACGCATGAAAAGTGAACAATAGGATCGCCGATTTTCTGCCCGAACCTCAAAAATCCGCCCCCTTGCATGCTCTCTGGTTCCGACGATCCAAAACCGCGCCTCTTCCATTGTCTCCTTTCGCCAGATAATAACAAGAGCGACAGGGCGACCTTGCAGCCTTCGGCCGCGTCACTTACAGTCCAGAAGATTCTGGACCGGCGGTTCTCAGCTTCTCTCACGACCTTCAGCGTAATTGCGCGCGGCGTGCAAACGCGAGCAAATCAACGTTGAGCCCTGCCTTCCCAACGTTGGCGAACCGGATCAGGGCCGGCGGGATGCGCAGGCCGCGACGCTTCCCGTTCTCTGTGCCAAGTTCGACGGCATCCGCAATCGACGCCAGTCGCGGGACGGCGTCGGCGTCCGCCGCGCGCAGATGCGATTTCAGCCGGCTGCGCGTTTGCCGTAACCATTCATCGAAATTCTGTGCGATTTCGCCCTTCCCGGTTTCATCCGCAAGCATCTGCATCAGGCCCCGGCCTCCGGCAGGCCGCGCCAGGAAATAAACCGCCTTCAACAAAGGCCGGTGCCGCGAATAAATCTCGCCGTCCGTGGGATGGCACCGCTCGCAAGCGGGACGGCGATTCCGTTCACAGGATTTGCACCTGCGGCGCAGGCCCGCATACATCGCGTACAGAGCGAATTCCTGGGGAGGGAGCCGAACAGCATCCGTTCCACAGCGCAGCGCCCGCCGCTCGAAATCGATTTCTACCGGAACCGGCCGGAAATTCCGGTTCGCGGCCTCCTCGATCTTCCTGGCGCGCAACGCAAGCTGCTCCGATCCAAGTCCGAGCGATTCCGCTACCGCTCCGAGGCGAATCATCGGAACCTCCGCCAGGTCGATCCGCGCCTTGCTTGAATCCACCGTTCGGCCGTCCACGGTGTACAGTCGCCGCAACCGGGGAGGATAGAAGAAGTCGGGAATCCGCTCGAACGGCTCGCTTACCAGGACGTGATACAGGCGGTCGCCGGTACGCGCGCAGGTCTGCAACGCAAGCGCGAGCAGCGCCGCCATCGTCTTCCTGCCTCCGGCAATCGAACAGCGGATCTCCACATTGGGATCAGAGTGAAGGTCCGCCAGAAGCCTGGACATCGCTTCTCCCGCATCGCGGCTGTCGGCGCTCGACCGGATGTCCGAAAGCGGCTTGCCGGATCGGGACCTGATCACAAATACGTCGTCGAGAGTGCATTGAAGCGACCCGGGCGGCAGCCGGTACTCCGATGCCAGCCGCCGAATCGCTCCCCGGGCGCCAAGAAGCGAGGCGACAACCTTCCCGTAGGCGTCTTCGGTTGTTACGATGCAGACACGGCGCGGAACTACCCGAGGGCGGCCCTTCACGGCAAGCGCGTATAGAGTCTCCGTTACGACTGCCGGCGACATCCCCGCCAGGCACACCATCATCGGATAGCGCCCGTGACCTCTGGGAGGCGAGATCACACGAGACCGGCGCGCTCCGGCGCCACCTTCCGCTTTCCCCAGCATTGAGTTGGTCCTGTCCGGCGATTTGCCGATCTGAAGCCTCCGGGCGTTGACAGGATCGTCACGTGGCATGAGTCAGCGTCCTGAAGCACACACTTGCTCAGCCGCTCGTTGGGGGAGGTACGAGTGGAATTCTTGGATGCCAACAAGATAATAGGAACTGGCAAGGAATTCAAACCATTTTCGGGGCGGTTCCCGTGAGCGCTCCGCAATGAATGCCGATGGCGGCCGGGCGATTCTTGCTCAACCGATCCATATTTGCTAGCATAATGACAGCAGGGAGGATGTATGCCGACGCTTACGGTCAGGAACGTGCCGCCAAAGGTCGTGCGGGAATTGAAATCGCGGGCGCGCCGGAACCATTGCTCCATGGAACAGGAGGTGCGAAATCTCCTGGCCCAATGCACCGGGGAACGGCGGTCGGTGCTGGAGCAGATCGAGGCCGCCTGGAGCCGGCAGACACGCCGGCCTACTTCAAAGGAAGTGCAGTCGTGGATCCGCGCCGGAAGGGAATAAGGGCTGTGGTGGATACTAATGTCGTCGCATACCACCTGCTCGGCACTCCTCCGTTTGCAGAGGAGGCCGGACGGTTCTTGCGCGCGGCAGGAGATCTCTGCGCACCGGCCCTTTGGGAGGCCGAACTGGCGAACGTGCTCTGGATGGCGGTCCGCAAAGGGATCCTGGAGACCGATGAGGCGATCTCGAGGCTTGGTCTCGCGGCACAGCTTGGCATCAGTTCGGTGCCGAGCCGGATCCTGTGGCAGGGCGCCCTCATGTGCGCTGTCCACTCCGGCGTTCCGATTTATGACACGCTGTTTGTCGAGCTTGCTCATCGCGAAGAGATCCCTCTGGCGACGTTTGATGCCCGTCTCTGCAAAACCTTTCCAGATATTGCGAAGCGGCCGCGAGATCTGGTTTCCGGGTAAGCCGCTGGTCCCCGGTGGCGGTACGCGGTAATTCCCGGCCGACAAAGAAGTCACTGGAGAGGCCGCCGCGGATGCAGAGTATCCGTTGGGTCGGCAGGATTCGCTGTCGGCATGCCTTCGGCCTCTCGCTTACAGACCACTTCTGCGCCCACCTTTCCCCGGCACGTCCCCCTGAAGCCACCCTACCTGCCGGGCGTGACATCCGAGGTCAAATCTTCTGCAGGTGCGGCGATTTTTTTCGCTTCGGCGCGCACGCGGGTGCGGAGGCCCGACGGCGACACGACGCGCACGCCGGCGCCGAAGCTCAGGATCCAGCCGACCAGCTCCGGGGTGTCGGCGACGCGCAAGCGCATGCGCAGGGCGCCGCCCTTGATCGGCTCGAGGCGCTGGCTGGGGTGCCATTCGCGGTCTTTGACCCAGGCGGCGGTCTTGCGGTCGAAGAGGAGTTCCACGTCCACCGGGCGGCCGCGCATCACCACCAGCGCGTCCTGCACATACGCCTCCAGGTCGAATCCGAGGGGGAGCTGGCAGGGGCGGTTCGTGATCGCCAGGGCGCGCACCCGATCCACCGCAAACATGCGCACCTCGCGGCGCGTGTGGCAGTGGCCGATCAAATAGAGCGCGCCGGCGGTATACCACAGGCGGTAGGGGTCGACCTCGCGGCGGCTGGTTGCGTTTCGCGACGCCGAGAAGTAGCGCATGTGCACCGTGCGCTTCGACTCGATCGCGCGTGAGAGCTGCTCGATAGTCTGCCGGTGCTCCTTGTAGGACTTGTGTGGGCCTGTCCCCACCGACAGCCAGCCCCGCATCCGGCGGACATAGTCCAGCGCCTCCTGCGGCAGCGCCGCCGTGACCTTGTTCAATGCGGCGTCCAGCGATTCCTTCACGTGCGTGCCGGCCAGCGGCTTCATCAGGTCCCGGCTGAAAACCAGCGACATCAACTCCGTCGGGGAAAACGCGAGCGCGGGCGCCTTGAAACCTTCCACGAATCGCCAGCGAGTACGACCGTCGATGCGCTCCGGGTAGAGCGGGAAATAAGCCTCGATCGCCTCCAGATCGCGGCGCACCGTGCGGGCATTGCATTTGTGGTCCGGGGGCAGCGAAGCGACAAGCTCCTCCAGCGACACGCCGCGCGAGCCTGCGAGCCTCGCGATCAGAAACCACTGGCGTTTCACCTGGTCGTTGCGCGCCATGGCCCACCGCCTCCGGATGCAGACCGACGCCGCTCGTTGGGGGATTACGAGTGAGGAAATGAAGCGGACTCAGGATAGCGCAAGGGGAATTAGATATCAATGGACTTGGGTCAGTTTCGAGGACACCCATTGAGCGGGTGTCCCGAATGGCGCTTAAATAAGGGTGATTTGAATCGTCTTGAGCGTACCAGGAGCAAGGGCTTAAGCCCCAAAATGGGCGTCCGCAGCCCAGGGCGTGAGCCCTGGGAATGGAGGGCCATTAACAAACAGAGCCCTGTAAGGGCGATGCAAGGTCCTTGTAATCGGGGCATTGCAGGCGTTTCTGCATCGCCCCTACAGGGCTCATCCATCATTTGCGTCTTATCCCAGGGCTTGCGCCCTGGGCTGAAAACTACGGCCGCCCTTTCAGGGCTTGCGCCCTGGGCTGAAAACTACGGCCGCCCTTTCAGGGCTTGCGGCCACCAACGGCTTCGGAGCTTGTGGCCACCAACGGCTTCGGAGCTTGCGGCCACCAATGGTTCGCTGGAATGGCTGAGCCCGCCAGGGTCGCACCCTGTTTCCTTAATTAAGCGCCATTCGCGGGTGTCCCCGAAATTCCATGTCACAATCTCACGCGCTCAAGCCCAGGCTGATGTGGAGGGCGGAATTGACTTCAGCAATGCGGGCTTGGGAGAGAACTCCCAGTTTCTTTTTCAGACGGGTCTTGTCCAGAGTGAGAATCTGAGCCAGATTCACCATCGACGGTTGCTTGAGTCCTCCTTCGTTCCGATCCAAGACGACGGTCACTGGATATTTCCTGATTGTGGTCGTGATTGCCGCCACAATGGTGGTCGAGGCATATTGGTTGCCGACATCATTCTGGACGATGAGAGCTGGACGCATTCCTGTCTGTTCACTGCCGCGGCCAGGATTCAAATCCACCATCCAGATATCTCCGCGGCTGCAGGCGGGGCCGGTCATTTGATGACCTCATAGCCGGAGGTCAGATTCTCCTCTGCGACCTTCAGGTCCTCGTCGGCCATGTTTCTGTAACCTTCTTTGAGCTCCTGCTCGAGCCTGATCCTTTTCCAGGTCCGAATGGCGTTCTCTACCAGATTACTCCTGCTTCCATGAATGCTCTTGGCCTCCCGATCGAGTTCTCGGACAAGCTCTTCCTCAATGGTCACCGTGATCTTCTCCTTACTCATTCGCCCCCCATTCAGTATGACAACATATAAGATAACTGTGCTTACTTGTCAACGGGAAATTGGTGTCGGCCCTGCGGAGACTCCTGAATCTCCTGGCGACGATCCAAAACTGAATTGGGCGCTTGCATTGCAGGCGGTTTCGGCAAAACGCAGGCAGAAGCAGAAAACGACGGGAAGCGGACTCTCGAAATAAATGACCCCCCTAAAATCCGTCCAGCCTGATTTTCTCCGTCCTGCGGAGACGGTCTACTCGTCCGGAAGCCCTTGGCGAAACGGATCCGTTCGGATTCTCCCGCCGGCACTGCACGGTTATTTTGCGGCAACCCGTGGCCCGGCTGATCATCCAGCCCGGCGCTTGGCGATGAGCTCGCGCACTAGGGTCACCAGTTCAAGTTGAACAAGAGGCTGAATCAGAGCACTTTGAGTTCGGGCCAGTCAAGAGCATAGCCCAGGGCGCGTTTCACTTCGCGCTCCCGGTTCCTCGGCAGGGCGCCGATACGGCCGGTCAGAAGAGCTTTGGAAACGACGTGCACATTATCCAGGTTCACTACCGACGGTCGCGGCAGCCCTTCACTCTTCCCCAGAGCGACCTCTTCCGGAATGCCGCGGACGGTCGATGCCACCTCGGCAACGATGATCTTGTTCAGGTAGGCGTAGGCGGGATTGCGGCTAAGCAGGAACACGGGCCGGCGCCCTATTGGCTCCGGCAGGTTGGCCCAGCGGATTTCATACTGTCTCATCTCCGCGTTCTCCTGCGAGCCGGCCGCGGCTCCCAGACAATCGCGTCGAGACGCGCGTCGGCTGCCGAATCGGGATGCCTGCGGTATGCTTCCGCGGTCGCCTGTTCCTCAAGCTCCCAGAGCGCCCGGCGGATCGCCATCCGAATGAATTCCGAACGCCGGCGCGCTCGTCCCGGCGCGACCTGCTCGAGCTTCGCCGCAACGTCATCTTCGATCTCGATCAGCACCTGTTTCATATGCTGCATTATATAAACGTTTATAAGCACTTTCAAGGAACTTGAGAGGCGGCGCTGGGTTTGGGGCCTGTCAAGGAACTAGAGATCAGCGATTTCGATCCAGGGGAAGCGCCCGAAGTGTTTTCGATCATAGGTGGCAATCCGCGCCAGCCCCAGGTCCCTCATGTAAAAAACATGGTAGGCATCGATGTAATCGATGTTTTCGTGAACATACGCATCGAGCGCCTGGAGAATGCGCGCGCTGTCGTCGCATTCGAGGTTGGGAGTGTTCAAAATCTTCTCAACGGTTTCCGCAATTTGCGATTTAGGCAGGCCGTAGAATGATTCAAGGGTCCAAACCATTTCGGCAATCACGAGCGCACTGGTTCTCAGGGTGACGCGGCCGCTGACGGCATCGTGGAACAACCTGCCGGCCCGCGCGGCCCTGCCGGAGTCGTCATTCGTCAGATATCTCAGGAAGACATTGGTATCGACGAAAACGCTAGCCATTTCCGGCGATCCTCTTTGATACCTCGCGCCTGACCGATTTGCGGATGGCTTCGTAATCTTCCGGATGCGCCCGGGGCTTGACCGAACCTCTGAGATCCAGGATGCTGCCTCGAATTACCTTGAGCACTACTTCCTCGCCCCGAAGGACGAAAACCACCCTCTCTCCTTCCTTCACTCCAAGACGGTCTCTGATCGCCTTCGGAATTGTGATCTGACCTTTTCGCGTTACTGTCGATTCGAGCATTCTTACTCCCTGGTTACCGGTACTACCAATGACAATATAGCATTACTTGTGATGCTAGTCCATACCGGGGTCCGGCATTCCCTCCAAGTGGAGGTGTCAGGCCTGGAAAATGGACTCTTCTGCTCGCGATGGGCGCTCGCCTTTTTGCCAAATAGCAGACTTTCCAGACCTGGCACCGGCACGTGACCGGCTCGTCGAGGAAGCGCCGGAGGTGTGCCGCCGGCGTTGTGGGCGGGCGCGGTGGTCATGGAAGGAATTTGATCGGTTTGCTCCCCGCGGGCCCCATGTTATAAGGAAGGCATGACAAATCAAGTCGGGAGAAGTCAACCCTGCCCCTGTGGGAGCGGGCGCAAATATAAGAACTGCTGTTATCGCCGGGATGCGGAGGCCGCCGGCGGCCGCGCCCGGCTCTTTTCGGATCCCGAATGGCTGCTGATGCGCAAGACCGAGGGCGAGATTGTAGAGGCGGTCGCGCGGTTTCTCAAATCCCGATTTGGCGAGGACGCCATGGATCGCGCCCTGGACCAATTCACTGCCGGCAGCACGATCCCGGAAAAGCAACTGGTCGATTCGATCTTCATCCCGTGGCTCGTGTTCAATTGGCGTCCTGCGCCTCCCAGGCGACGGCTCGATTCGCGCCCGCCGGAGGCGGAATCGCCGGCGCTGGCCTTCCTCTCAGAGCACGGATCGCAGCTCGACGACTATCAAAAGTCGTTCATCCGCGCAGCCTGCGGCGAACCCTTCACGTTTTTCGTCGTTATCGCCGTCGAGCCGCGCCGCAGCCTCACGCTGCGCGACCTCCTGCTCGAGCGCGAGGTCACCGTCAAGGAACGGCAGGCGACGGAAACCCTCAAACGCGGCAACGTCATCTACGCGCGCAGCGTGTCGCTCGCGGGCCAGTCGATCCTCCTGGGCGTGGGACCCGTTCCGTTGCCGCCCGAGGCTCAAGGCTGGCTCCTTGATTTCCGGGAGGATTTGAAGAAGATCGCCGGCAAAAAGGGAGGGCTCGATCCGGCACACCTCCGGTCCGAGGACGATTCCCTGCGCTCCTTCTACTTCGAGGTTGCCGATCGGGTTTTGAACCCTCCGCCTCCGGTTCTCCAGAACACCGACGGCGATCCGCTCGTGATCATGCGGCTCAAGTATGAGCTGCTGTGCCCTCCCGAAGAGGCGGTGGAGAAACTGAAGTCGCTGGCCCTTCCGGAATGTCAGCAGGGAATCCTTGATGGCGCCGATTTCGACGGCTCGAGGCGTCTCGTCCAGGCCTCCATCACCTGGCAGAAGAGAGGAAATCGCATGCATCCCGAATGGGACAATACCTCGCTGGGAACGATCGGTATCCGGCGCGGTGTCCTGGAGATCGAGGTCAACTCCGAGAAACGGGCGAAAACAATCCGGCAGGAGATTCAGAATCGCCTGGGCGGCCAATGCAAGTTTGTGAGCGAGGAGCGCCAAAGCGCAGATGCCCTGCTTCACGCCCAAGAGGCCCATGGCAGAACTGTGAAGAGAGGCCGGCCGCGGCAGGATGAGGGCGAGCCCATGCCGCCGGAAGTTCGCGCTCTACTGGGAGAGAAGATGAAGGCTCACTGGGATGCATGGCTCGACATCCCCATCCCCGCACTCAGGGGCCAATCGCCGCGGGAGGCCACGCGCACACCGCAAGGCCGGGAAAGGCTGGAAGCGCTGCTGATGGAGTTTGAATACAGGAACGCATCCATCATCCAGCCCGAGCTGCGCCCCGATGTGGCCGAGCTCCGCAGGAAACTGGGCCTGCCGGCCTAGTTGATCGCCCCCGGCTGCTCCATTCCGCTCACGACTCCGCGCGCCAACCTGGAGGCGACTGCAGAAGCCGCCCGCCGGCCCCGATCCCGCCCCCGGAATTCATAGGTGATGCGGATATTACCTCAAGGTCGGAGTCGCACAACCCGATCAGCGCCGCTATCGTCTGTGCCTCCGAACGGCATCCAGCGATTCGAAGTATTTACCCTCATGCTCTTTGTTTTTGACGTACTTGATATGTGGCTTGAAGCCGCCTCTCACTTTTTGACCGGCATCTTGAAAATGCTGTCGTCCATGGGCGTGTCGATCTCGATCTTCTCGATGTCCATCTGCCCTAAGGAGCGGCCACCGACTTTCTGAGCGATGGAGTGAGCGAACATGATGCCGCCGACTTTCTTATAGTTGCTGGGGAAGCCCTCGACTTCAACATCCTGTCCCATCTGGGAGATCTTGCTCACTATCTTGATGGGCAGGAAAGTCCCGGTATCGAGGAAATAGGTCATGATGGGACCGCTCTTGAGAGTAACCTTGACCTTGTAGGCAGGCGAGCCATCGACATCTTCCTTGCCGAGCAGTTCGACGGTGTGGCCGGCTGCCTTGAGGCCGCTGAGCGAGCCGAGGGAGTTGTTCATGTCGGAAGTGGAGAGACTGGCGGTCGTCTTGTCGTCCATCTTCTGCGGCTCCGAGGAGCCCGTAAGCGGGTTGATCATCCAACCGGTGGTGCCGTCGTACGCCGAGACGACACTTTGCCCCTGGATGGTCATTTCTGTGCGCACGCAGCTGGGGCGCTTGGTCGACACGGTCATGAGCATTTCCTGACCGCTTACCGTCATCTTTGCAGTCATCTTGAGGGTCTGGACTTTGCTGATGGCTTCAGCGCCGCCGATCGCGTCCTCAGCTTTTTTGAGGACCTGGTCGAGCGTGAGATCCTGGGCCAACGCGGCGACACTCATGAGCGCCACAACTGCGATAGCGCTGAAAACGCGTCTGATCAACATGAATCCTCCCGATTCTGATAAGGGGTACCGATTATATGGTACGTGACTGCGCTCCCGTCGGTTGACGAGGATGCGCACAGATTTTGAATACCACACTGCCGGCGGACAAACCAGGATGGACTCCCTCAACGAATCGTTCCAGAAGCTCTTGCAGGAGAAAGCCAAAACGCTGCCTCCCGTGAAGATGCCGGCCAGGAAGAAATAGGTTCAATCCGGTTATTCATGAGTGATTGGCAAAAGTCGATCTCTGGACGCGTACAAGCACCGGGAACAGGAATGTCAACGCGTGTTGTTTCCCTGCGCGGCGCGAATTGAGCGGAGCCGGTCGTGCGCGCCCCGATTGATTCTTCGAGGCCACCCATCGTCGCGATGCCGGCTGAATTCACCGCTTCGGCTCATTCTGCGGAATTCGACAGAAGCTGGCCACAGGCAGCTTTCGGTCCTCGACGACTCTCTGGAACCGGGGATCCTCGCGGATGGTATCGAAGTCGGGCCAGTCCTTGTAATTGCAGCGGGGGGGCTGAGCCAAGGGGTCCATTTCGATGGCCTTGCGCATGAGGGCCTCCCCTTCGCCGCCGGGCTCCAACATCAGAAGAAGGCCTGAGTATTCGGCAAGAGCGGTGGAATCGGCGGGATCCAGTTCCACCGCGCGCCGCCGGGAAGCGAGCGCACCTCGGGGGTTGCGCTCCGCCCACTGCAGGCCGCCCTTGGCCAGATGGGCCCAGGAGTAGTTGGGGTCCAGAGCCATGGCCGTCTCCACTTCCTTCTGGATCCTCGGATAGTAATCCCAATAAGGGGCGAACCCCCACCCCGCGAGGGTTTGGAGTGCGTTGGCCAGCCCGGCATGGGCCTCTACGGACTGGGGATCCAGGGTGACGGCCTTTTCGAACAAGGCAATGGCACGACGGAAGGCATCCGGGTCTCCGCCGCTCTTGATGAGGGAAAAGCCCTGGAGCACCAGATCATAAGCTTCTGGCTTCACTTTCCGTCGCTGCGGCAGGCGGCCGGCATCCTCGGGGCCGAGGGCTGTATGAACCTGTGCCGCGATGGTTTGGGCGATCTCACTGTCAAGGGCGAGGACATCCTCCTCCTGGCGATCAAAGTTATCTCCCCACAGGTGTTCCTGCGTGGAAGCCCGAATGAGATGGGCCGTCACACGCACTCGGCCGCCTCCGCGCATCACCGACCCCTCGACAATCCCCTCGACGCCGAGCTGTCTGGCGATTTCCGGCAGGGCCTTGTCACTCTTTTTGAACCGCATGCTCGAGGTCCGTGCGATGACTTTGAGCGAGCGGATCCTTGCCAGCTCCGTGATCAACGCTTCTGTCATCCCGTCGGCGAAGTATTCCTGGGTTGAGTCGCCCGTCATGTTTGCCAGAGGAAGCACCGCGATCGATGACAGCGATTTCGCATCGACGGGCCGCCAGGGGCCGAGGCGCAGCACTCCGTAAGTCCCAGCCGACAGGAGCAGCAGCGACGCGCCGATCGCTGCGCGCCGCCACCGGAAGGGTTGAGCCGGAGCGCGCGCCGTGGCTTCCGCAGGTGTGCGCAGCGCCGCTTCGCCGCTGCCGTACTCCAGGTCCCGCTTCATGTTCCCCAGGTCGACCCGCAGATCGCGTGCCGACTGGTAACGCCGCTCCCGATCCTTCTCGAGGCACTTGCGCACGATGCGATCGAACTCTTCCGGCACCTCGTAATTGAACCGTGCGATCGCTGCCGGCTGGCTGTGCAGGATCCGGTCCGTGATCTCCGCTGCATTCTCCCCGCCGAATGGCCGGTTCCCGGTCGCCATCTCGTAGATCACCGCACCCAGGCTGAAAATATCCGACCGGCCGTCCACCTCGCGGCCCATCGCCTGCTCCGGACTCATGTACGGCACCGTCCCCAGCGCCGTTCCTTCCCGGGTCGCAAGTGTGGTTTCGGCGGCGGACGCCGCCTCCCGCTTTTCCATCCTCGCGAGGCCGAAGTCGAGCACCTTGACGTGCCCGCGCGGCGTGATCATGATGTTGCCGGGCTTGATGTCGCGGTGCGTGATCCCGCGCGCGTGGGCCTCTTCGAGCGCTCCCGCGGTTTGGAGCGCGATATCCACGATGTCACGCGCGGCGAGCGGGCGGCCCCCGATGTGCGCGCTCAGCGGCTGCCCTTCGATCAGCTCCATCGCGATGAAGGCGCGGCCTTCGGATTCACCGAATTCGTAAATGGTAGCCACATTCGGGTGGGAAAGCGCCGAGGCCGCCCGCGCCTCGCGCGCAAACCGGTGGCGCCGCTCCTGGTCCGAGGTCGCCTCCGGAGGCAGCACTTTGATCGCCACCTCGCGTCCCAGCCGCGTGTCGCGCGCCCGATAGACCTCTCCCATACCTCCCGCTGCAAGGGGGGACAGGATCTCATAAGGACCTAAACACGTGCCCGAAGCCAGTGTCACTGGAATAACCCGAGTATTGCCGCGCAGTATACCCTAAGGGCGCGGCATCGGGCTACCCCCTTTCGATTTCCGGATCAATCGATTCTTCCTTGAGCCAGACCGTGATCTGTTCGGGTGTGACGTTGGAAATGCCGTAGGTAGTTTGCTGGGGCGTCTCTGAACGCACGGTGAATTCCGTGGTGGTTTTGGGTTTGACTTCCATTTTTTTGGATATATCCCTGACCGGCCTGGAAGCTCGCTTAATCAACGTCTTTGCCAGACAGCTTTCGGTCCATTCCGGTCTTGGAACTTGCCCCAACCCGCGTTGTAAGATCCATCTGCGAAAATTTCGAGTAGGCGATTTTCACTGCTTTACGTTCTTGTATATGGTTGGGTGTAGTGTGTTTGCTCTGGGAAGGTCTGGCGGCTTTCCTGCTAGGCAACCGTCAGCGGGGATTTAGGAGGCGGCGCCGATCTAAGAATCGCAAGAGGGATCCGTTCAGCCTCGAAGATTGATTGAAAGGATTCATTCCTGAGAGCTTCGACGGCTCTGGCGGTGCGACTATCAAGAAATTAAGGGCGCGGCAAGATTGGAGGCCTCATGGAACCATCGCGTACCGTAACTCAGCCTATTAATGAAAGCGCCCCTTTTCGGCCCTTCAGGAGCAGATATTCTGTGGCGCTTCAATACATCGGGGCAGTCCTGGTTGTGGCTTTCGCGCTCCAACTCACGCTTCTCCTGCGACCCCTGATGGAGCAAAACGTTTTCCTCCTGTTTTTTGCGGCCGTCGTGGTGGTTGCTTGGCACGGGAGTCCGGGGCCTACCCTGTTGGCGGCGATATCATCGGCTCTCATCGTTAATTATTTCTTTTTTCACCGGACCCGTTTTCCAAACTTGGACTTGGCAGACCTGCCCCAGCTAGGCATCTTCATGATTGTATCGCTTGTGATCAGCTTGCTGAGCGCACGGCGCGGGCGGGCGGAGGGTGAACTGAGCAGCGCCCACAAAGAACTGGAAACGAAGATCCGAAAACGCACTGCAGAATTGGCCACAGCCAACGAGGCCATGCAATCTGAGATTGCCGAACGCAAGCGCTCTGAGGAGGCCCTGCGGGCCACCGAGGATCGATATCGGGAGTTGTTCAGGCAGATCAAGAGCGCGGTCGCCGTCTATGAGGCATGCGCGGATGGTGAAGATTTCGTCTTCAAGGATTTCAATCCGGCTGGGGAGCAAATCGAAAAGGTAAGAACTGATGATCTTATCGGGAAACGTGTCACGCAGGTTTTCCCCGGCATTCGGAAAATGGGATTGTTGGAGGTATTTCAGCGCGTGTGGAGGACCGGAATGCCTGAGCATCACCCGACTTCGATTTACGAAGATGGACATATTTCCGGGTGGAGGGAAAATTCCGTCTATAAGCTGCGGACAGGCGAAATTGTGGCTGTGTACGACGACGTCACCGAGCGCTGGCGGGCCGAAGAGGCCCTGCGGGAAAGTGAGGAACGATTCTCCGTGTTCATGGCTAATCTTCCTGCCGGCGCGTTCATCAAAGACGCGGCCGGGCGGATTTTGTTCGCCAACAGATATCTCCAAGAGTTGCTTGGCTTCCAGGATTGGGAGGGCCAAACCACGCTGGGACTGGTATCGGGAGAAGCGGGGCTCCGAATGACAGAGGATGACCGGCAAGCGCTCGAGCACGGCCCGGTGGTTGCCCAAGAAACAGTTGTGGATTGCCGCGGGATCAGCCGCACATTCGAAACCTACAAATTCCCGATCCGGATCGAAAGGAAGCCGGTTCTGCTGGCCGGAATTGCGGTGGACGTCACGGGGCGCACGCTGGCGGAGGAAGCGCAGCGGCAAGCGGAACAGAAGTATCGGAGCCTCTTTGAGCACGCTGTTGAGGGCATTTTTCAGAGCTCCCCGGAAGGGCGATTCTTTACAGTCAACCCTGCCCTGGCGCGGACCCTGGGCTATTCCTCTCCAGAGGAAGTCATATCCACCGTCCAGGATATTGCGCACCAACTCTATGTTGATCCTGAACGGCGGCGGGAGTATGCGCGTTTGCTCGAAGAACAGGGCTTCGTAATCGGATTTGAGTGTCAATCATACCGCAAGGACAAGAGCATTATCTGGGTTTCGTTTTCTACCCGAGCCATCCGCAGCCCTGAGGGCAAGGTGCTTCGTTATGAAGGTACGGTCGAAGACATCACAGAGCGCAAGCGTCTGGAAGCTCAGTTCAGGCAAGCACAAAAGATGGAGGCCATCGGGATTCTCGCGGGCGGTGTGGCCCATGACTTCAACAATCTGCTCACGGTGATCAATGGTTATACCGATTCCTTACTGAGCGAGGTTGCGAAAGACGATCCCAAGCGCGGCGACCTTGAGCAGATCAAGCAAGCCGGAGAGCGCGCCGTCTCCCTGACATCCCAGCTCCTAGCCTTCAGCCGCAGGCAGATACTCCAACCAAGGATTCTGGATTTAAATGATGCGGTTGCTGAGACGAGCTCGATCATTCGCCGGCTGATCGGCGAGGATGTCGACCTGAATGCCGTTGCCCGACCGGACCTGGGACTGGTTAAGGCCGATCCTGGACAAATTCAGCAGATCATCATGAATCTCGCCGTGAATGCTCGTGAGGCGATGCCCCAAGGGGGCCGACTAACCATTGAAACTGCCAACGCCGATCTCGACGAAGAGTATGTTCGTAGACGTGCCGTGGTGCCGGCGGGTCGATATGTAATGCTGGCGATCAGCGACAATGGGATTGGCATGGACGCGGAGACCCAGTCCCGTATATTTGAGCCCTTTTTTACCACCAAAGGACCGGGCAAAGGCACAGGCTTGGGTTTGTCCACCGTTTATGGAATCGTCAAGCAAAGCGGTGGTTTCATCTGGGTTTACAGCGAGCCGGGCAGTGGGACCACGTTCAAGATCTATCTCCCGCGCGTGGAGGGGAAAGCTATTACGCTCGCCGGCGATGAAAAAGCGCAGCCTGCTCTCCGCGGGATCGAAACAGTGCTCGTGGTTGAAGACGACTCGGCGGCGCGGACGTTGATCATGCGGGTTCTGCGCGAGCGAGGCTACACCGTGATTGAGGCGTCAGATAGCCGGGAAGCCTTGCGTATAGCTCAAGAGTATGCTCGGGAGATCCATCTGCTACTAACCGATGTCGTCATGCCAGAAACAAGTGGGAAAGCGTTGGCTTCTCAAATTGAGGCCGCCCGCCCAGGCATCAAGGTTCTCTTTGTTTCCGGATACACAAGCGACGCGATCGTCCATCATGGGGTATTGGACTCAAGCGTTGCCTTCCTCTCAAAACCCTTCAAAGCCGATGCTCTCGCGCGCAAGGTTCGGGAGGTGCTCGATTCAATCGCATAGTCTGCGGTGGAGGCCGTGATCACTTCATGACCGCTGCACTCCAGGGCCCTGCGCAACATCCCGATCATCCCTTAATAACCCGGAGTTCCCATATCCATGACGTTGCCTTCATAGCAGAGCACGTTCCCTCTGGAATCGCGAACCGCGCGCACCCTTCCTGATACCCAAATCGTGCTCCCGTCCTTACGGTACGCCTGCAGTTCGAAGTTTTTCGTGCCGCTTGGATTCTGGCATACTGGCGCGAGCTCCTGGCCGGGATTGAGATCGACCTTAAGCACTTGCACTACGTTTTTGGCCGCGGCAAGCAAATCTTCCACGGACTCGTAGCCCAGCATGCGGACGAGAGCCTGGTTTGCTTGAAGGAATTGCCCATCGACCCTGGCTTGGAACATGCCCGCCACGGCATCATAAAACTGCGACCGGAATCTCTTTTCCGCTTCCTGCAGGGTCCGGTCCGCTCGCCTGCGATTGGCCTGGTGCTGCGACAGAGCAATCTCAATCGTGGCACGCAGGTCCCTGGGCCTGAACGGCTTCACGATGTACCCGAAAGGCTCGGCGGTCTTGGCGCGCGCCAGAGTCTTGTCGTCCTCAGCAGCCGTGAGGAAGACCACCGGGATATCCAGGTTGAGGCGTATCTCCTTGGCCGCTTCTATGCCGTCCATAGCCCCTTTCAATCCTATGTCCATCAGAACCAAATCCGGCTTGTCTTCTCGGGAAGTCCGAATTGCATCTTCACCAGACCGTGCCGTGAAAGCAACTTCATAACCGAGATTGCTCAGGGTTTTCTCAGTGAGGTTTGCGATTGCCTCTTCATCTTCGACGAGCAAGATTCTATCTCTTGGCATCGTTCTCTCTTGAGATTTCAACGCGGCGACCGAGGTCACCCCGGGATCGCCTATCCCATCTATCGGCGAGAAAACGCAGATACTCCAGTCTGCATGCAAATTAAAGCGGGTCAGCGATGTTTAGGATTGGAGGCCGTCGGGCGTCTCGCAGGGGCGTGGCCCATGACCTCAACAATCTACTCGCGGTGGTCGCCGGCCACATTGAGGTACATAGAGAATCGGGGTGCGGAACTTCTTTCCAGATTCCTCTCTCCCGCGCAGACGAGCCCGCCCTGTCCTGACGGGCTGAGCTGGAATGATAACTTTGGTATCCATGATCGGGCGCCGATAAGAAACCTGGATCATAGCGGAGTGGAGGAGTATCGAACGAGGGAATCGAAGATGACGAAAGCAAAGATCCTGATTGTCGAGGACGATTCTGTCGTAGGAGTCTACATCCAGAAGTGCCTGGAAAAGGCAGGTTTTGTGGTGGTTGCGGTCGTCTCCAGCGCGGAGCAGGCGGTTGCGGCGGCGAGATCGGAGACTCCCGATCTGGCGCTGATGGATATCACCCTGCCAGGTGATATGGACGGCGTGGAGGCAGCCAGACAGATAAGGTTCCAGCTGAATATTCCGGTAGTCTATTTGACGGGCTCCGCGGATGAGAAAACACTGGAGCGGGCCAAGGTTGCGGAACCTCTCGGGTACCTCCTCAAGCCGTTCAACGAGCGAGAACTGCAGACAACAATAGAGAGTGCCCTCCACCAGTATCACGCTTCGACCATGAGAACGCAGGAAACCCTGCGACAGGCGGAAGAGAAATACCACGCCATGTTCGAAAACTTGCCTGTAGGCATCTACCGAACCACGCCTGCCGGCCAGATGCTGACTGCCAATCCCGCAATGGCTCACATCTTGGGCTACGAAACACCCGCGGAGTTGATCGCAGCGGCATCTGACGTGGGATCAAGCGTATATGCCAAACCCGAACATCGGAGAGAACTTCTAGGAGTGCTCGGCCAGTACGGCATTGTCAGGAACTTTGAAACAAGACTCCGCCGCAGAAGCGGCGATCAGATCTGGGTCAGTATCAGTGCGCGAGCGGTGAAGGATACGGATGGGAGAGATCTCTGCTACGAAGGCAGCATCCAGGATATCACCGAGCGCAAGCGGGCCGAGGACGCGCTCCGCGAGAGCGAAGCAAGGCTGACGTGTGTTGTCAACTCTGCTCAAGATGGGATCGTGATGATGGATGATGAGGGCTTGGTCACCCTATGGAGCCCTGCTGCGGAACGCATCACCGGATACACCGCTGAAGAGATTGTCGGAAGAAACCTCCATGACCTGATTGCCCCTGCGCGGCTGCGCGACAAACATCACTCCGCCCTTCAGTCGTGGCGGGAATCCGGACAGGGCAATGCCATAGGCCAGACGTCAGAAGTACCATGCCTCCGAAAGGACGGAGCGGAGATAATTACCGAACTATCTTTGTCTTCGGTAAGACTACGCGGGCGCTGGACCGCGGTCGGGATAATCAGGGACATCGCGGAGCGCAAGCGGGCGCAAAAAGAGCGTGACCGGATGGAAGTCATGCTGCGCCAGTCGCAGAAGCTCGAATCGGTCGGGCAACTGGCCGCGGGCATTGCGCACGAGATCAACACTCCCACCCAATACGTCGGCGACAACACCCGCTTTTTAAAGGATGCTTTTGGGGACCTGCAGAGCGCATTGCAGGCCTATTGGGGGTTGCTTGCCGCCTGCAAAGAGGGAAACGTGACCCCTGAGCTCGTCCAGGAGGTGGAGTCGGGAGTCCAAGCGGCGGACGTGGAATACCTTTCGGAGGAGATTCCCAAGGCCATCGGGCAAACCCTGGAGGGAGTCGACCGCGTCGCCACGATTGTGCGTGCCATGAAGGATTTTTCCCATCCCGGCACGAGAGAGAAAACGCCCACCAACATCCACAAGGCCATCGAGAGCACCCTCATTGTGTGCCGCCATGAGTACAAATACGTGGCCGAGGTGGTGACGGATTTCGATTCCTCGATGCCGCTGGTGCCGTGCTTTCCGGGTGACTTCAACCAGGTCATTCTAAATCTTGTCATCAATGCCGCCCATGCAATCGCAGACCGCCTCGGCTCCGAACCGCAGTCGAAGGGGAAGATTACAGTCAAGACGGTCCGAGATGGGAACGGTGCGGAGATCCGTGTCTCGGACACGGGCACGGGCATTCCCGAATCCGCGCGCCCCAGGATCTTCGATCCGTTTTTCACCACCAAGGAGGTGGGCAAAGGAACAGGACAGGGCTTGGCTATTTGCCATGCGGTTGTGGTCGGCAAGCACGGCGGCATGATCACTTTTGAAACCGAGATCGGCAAAGGGACGACATTCATCGTTCGTTTGCCACTCGATTGACGGGTAAGCAGCGCAAACCGGCATGAAAAAGAGCATCCTTTTCGTCGATGATGAACCGAATGTTCTCGAAGGATTGGGCCGGATGCTGCGCGTCATGCGAGCTGAGTGGGACATGCGTTTTGCGACCGGAGGGCCGGAGGCTCTGGAAATAATGGCCACAGTGCCGGTCGACCTCGTGGTCTCGGACATGCGTATGCCGGTCATGAACGGGCTCCAGTTTTTGACCGAGGTCAGGACGAAATATCCGAATGTGATCCGCGTGATTTTGTCGGGATATGCCGACCAGTTGCTGATCATGCGTTCGGTTGGCGTCACCCATCAGTACCTTTCGAAGCCTTGCGATGCGGAGATGCTCCGATCTACGATCGCCCGTGCTATTAACCTGCGGGCGCTGTTGGCCAATGAGAAGATCAGGCTTCTGGTCGGCCAGATGAGTACTCTGCCCAGTCTCCCCTCCCTCTATCTGGAGATCGTGCGGGAGTTGCAGTCTCCCGAGGCTTCGATTCGACGCGTCGGTGAAATCATTGCGAAGGACCTGGGAATGACAGCGAAGATTCTTCAGCTGGTGAACTCCGCCTTTTTTGGGATTCAGCGCCAGGTCTCCAATCCCATGGAGGCAGCCGCCTACCTCGGTTTGGATACCATCCAGTCCCTCGTGCTGTCGCTAAATGCGTTCTCCAAGTTTGATGGGTGCCGCACGCCGGGGTGCTCGATGGATTACATCTGGAGTCACAGCATGGCAACCGGCGCCCTTTCGAAACGGATCGCAGAGGGGGAGCATGCAAGCAAGGGCACAGTGAATGAGGCGTTCACCGCGGGTTTGCTCCACGATCTGGGAAAGCTGGTGCTCGCCTTTAACCGGCCCAGGCAATACGGCGAAGTGATCGCGCTTTCCGCGCAAGGCGGGGCTGGGCTGTGTGATGCGGAGAGAGAAGTTCTCGGTTCCACGCACGCCGAAGTAGGCGCATACATGCTGGGCCTCTGGGGCCTGCCTGATCCCATCATCGAAGCGATCGCCCTGCACCATCGCCCGGGCGACTGCGCCGAGAAAGTCTTTGGCACACTGTCCGCCGTGCATGCCGCGGATGCCTTGGCATTCGAACTTCAGGCCAGCCAGCCGCATACGGGAGCGGCCAAGCTCGACCTCGACTACATCGAAGCGATCGGCAAGACTGACAGGCTCGGTGACTGGCATCACTGGTGCCTGAATGCTTTGGCGCCAGGGGAAGGCGGATGAAAGACAAGATTCTGTGCGTCGACGACGATCAGAATATCCTTTTGGCCTATCAGCGCCAGCTGCGCAAGCAGTTCCAAATCGATACCGCCTTGGGCGGCGCGGAGGGACTCCAAGCGCTCGAGAATGACGGGCCGTTTGCGGTCGTGGTCTCCGATCTGCGCATGCCCGGCATGAATGGGATTGAGTTTCTAACCAAGGTCAAGGAGCGTTCCCCCGATACCGTGCGCATCATGCTTACGGGCAACGCCGATACACGCGCGGCGATCGAAGCCGTGAACGAAGGCAACATCTTCCGCTTTTTGACCAAACCATGTCTTCCCCAGGACCTCGCTCAGACGCTTCAAGCGGGCATCGACCGTTACCGGCTGATCTCAGCCGAGCGCGATCTGCTCCAGAACACCCTAAACGGGAGCATTCGAGTTCTGACCGAGATCCTCTCCATCGTCGATCCACAGTCGTTCGGCCGCGCCCGCATGCTGCGCGAATCAATGCGAATCCTTTCCGGCGCGCTCAAAATTGCCGACTCGTGGGAGCTCGAGCTGGCGGCCATGCTCTCTCAGATTGGACACGTCACGGTCCCGCCAGAGATCATCATCAAGGAAAAATCGGGGCAGCCTTTGTCTGACATCGAGAAGGAGATACTGTCGAACATACCTCAGATCGGTCACACTCTCCTGGCTCACATCCCGCGCTTGGAATCTGTGGCCAGGATTGTGCTCTACCAAAACAAACGCTTCGACGGGTCGGGCTTTCCGAAAGACACGGTAGGGGGGGCGCGTATCCCTCTGGGAGCGAGAATGCTGAAAGTACTCACAGACCTCGCCCAGGTTGAGACCGAGGGGATTGCCAGGGCCAAGGCCCTGGAGGTACAGAGAAAGCGCGAGGGGTGGTATGATCCTGCCATCCTCGATGCCGCGTTCCTGTGCTTCGCCTCGCCACCCAAGCTCAAACAGGCCGTGGAGCGCTCGGTCCATTCCATGGCGCTCAAAGACTTGAAGGTCGGCCAGATTCTGCTGTCGGATGTCGTAACCTGCAACGGCGCGCTCCTGATCACGGCGGGGAACTGGGTCTCGGAAACGATGCTCGAGCGCATCAAGAACTTCGCGAAGCTTAAAGGCGTCAAAGAACCAATCCAGGTCGAAGTCATCCGGGATGCGGAATCAGATTCCGACGTTCGCGCATCGAGGGAGGCTAAGTTATGAAACCGACGGTTATGCTGGTAGACGACGACGCTAACGTGCTGGCAGGCCTGTGCCGTGCGTTGCACAAGGAGCCATATGATATCGTGAAGGCAGGGTCTGCAGCCGAAGCACTTGAGATCCTGCGTGCCCGGCCGGTGGATGTCGTTGTTTCCGACGAAGAGATGCCCGCGATGTCCGGGACCGTATTCCTGCGTCAGGTGCGCGAAAAGTATCCGGACACCATCCGTTTCATCCTGACGGGAAGAGCCACGCTTGACAACGCTATCGCCGCCATTAACGACGGCGGTGTTACCCGGTTTTTCATCAAGCCATGTGACCACCTGGACCTGGCCGCTTCGATCCGCCAGGGCCTGCAACAGAGAGAACTGATGCTTGCCGCGCGCAGGTTGCTGCACAAGGTAAAACGGCAATCCGCGATGATTAAGCAGTTGGAAAGGGCGTACCCGAACATCACCAAAGTCAAGCGTGACGGCGACGGCGCCATTCTCCTCGAGGATTGGAATGGCGACATCAATCAGCTGATGCGTGACATCTGCAGCCATCTGGACCACGACTAACCTTCAGCATGACGTTAAGCGCCGTCACGCGCCCGGAGTTCACCTGGATATCCACGATCCGGGCTTCAAAGAAGCCCGGCATATCGGCCACCAACCGGTAGGTTCCCGGCGTCACGGCGATCTTGCCTGGTTTTCGCGACGCTCCCGCCTGCGGGAGGTCGCAACTCCAGCCCCGCCCCCGGCGGAGAAACGATCGAATCCGGACCGGTGAGGATTCCACAAGCGCTTGTTCCGCTGCCGGGTTCTGAGATACACTGCGACCCCGTGAAAAGATAACCACCGGATTGGTGATACCCCTGAGGAGTATCGGAGTGTTCCGCAGATTCGGTGGTTTGCTCCGCGTGATCGGGAGGAAATATGAAAGCAGTGGATCGCCGGGACTTTGCGAGACAGGCGTTCTCTGGGATCGCCGGCAGCGCCTTTCTGACTGCGGCTGCCAGGCATCGTCTCCTGGCTCAGGCAGGGTCCCAGATCTCAGACCTGTCGAGTCGTGAGGGCGGGGAACCGTATTGGGAGCTCGTCAGGAGCCAGTTCCCGCTGCTCCAGGGCCTTTATTATTTCAACAACGGGTCGCTCGGACCTTCCCCCTCTCTCGTGATCGATGCCACCGAAAAATTCCGGCGCACGCTGGACGGCTTCCCCTCCAAATACATGTGGGGCGGATGGAATTCAGACAAGGAGGGCGTGCGCGCCAAAGCTGCAGCGCTGCTCGGAGCCGCTCCCGACGAAATCGCCCTCATTCACAACACGACTGAAGGGATGAACGTCGTCGCGAGCAGTATCGATCTCAAGCCGGGGGACGAGGTGATCCTGGCTGACCATGAACATGCGAGCGGGACCGTCTGCTGGCAATACTGGCAGGAACCCAAAGGGGTGAAGCTGATCCGGCCGAAGCTCCCTATTTTGCCCGCCAGCCCCGCGGAGATTGTCGAGGTATACCGGCAAGCACTCAGCCCGCGCACCAGAGTGATATCGATGTGTCACGTGATCAATACCAACGGTATGATCCTGCCCGTGCGCGAGGTTTCCGAACTCGCCCACGCCCGCGGCATCCTGGTGGCCGTGGACGGCGCTCAGTCGGCGGGCATGTTCTGTTTTGACGTAAAACAGCTCGGCTGCGACTTTTACGCCGCCAGCGCCCACAAGTGGCTGTATGCTCCCAAGGGGGTCGGGATCTTCTATGCAAAGAGGGATGCCCAGAAATACATCCGCCCCCTGATCGTGGCCGCAGGGTGGGAAGACAAGTCCGTCAAGCGCTTCGAGAACTACAATACGAGGAATCTGCCGGAAGTGCTGGGACTCGGGACGGCGTTGGATTTTCGCAATCTCATCGACGCCGGGCGCATAGAAGGCCGCATACGAGAGCTCAAACAGTATTTCCGGGAACGCTTGTCGGGCAAACCCTACTACAAGTTCAAAACGCCCGCACCGGACAGCCTCTCCGCGGGCATCACTACGGTAGAGGTCGAAGGGTCCAAAGTGACCGAGTTAGGCCAGAAGCTTACCGCGCGCCAGATCGATTGCCGTGCGATGACCGAATTCGGGCTGAACGGGCTGCGCATCTCCCTGACCATTTACAATACGAAGTCAGATGTAGACCACCTTGTCCAATCTCTCGAGGAGCTCAGGATATAAGTCGAACACACGCCTTGGAGACAACTGAGGTTGTCCGTCAAGGTCTCCATTGCCTTTAGGCAGCTTGTTTTGTCAGTTCGGCCTGGACCGCCCAGGCCGGCTTGGTTCTCCTCAGTGAAGCGGCGGCCTGCTGCCGCCTTGTGGCTGAGCAATACCGGGCTCTTTCTCTTCAGGCATGACCGTGTCTTTTGGAGGTGCTTCATGACGTCCCGATCGTCCTGCTTTAAAATGCAAACCGCCCTGATCATTCTACTGCTGGCTGTGCCGCTCTGGGCTCAGTCACTGAAGACACCCGCCGAGGAATCGGGCTGGAGTCGCTACACGCAGTATGAGGATGTTTCCCGTTTTCTTCAGGCCGTCGACACGGCCTCCAGGGAGACTGTCGTCCAGATTGTCGGCAAGACTCTCGAGGCGAAGGAACTCCGCTCCGCCAACCTCTACCTGTGCATCATTACCGAGGAAGGCATTGACAATCCCAAGGCCCTGAATCGCAACAAGCCGACGGTCATGATTGTGGCTTCGCAGCACGGCAACGAACAATCGGCCAAAGAAGCGGCGCTGATGCTCATACGCGACCTGGCCGTGGGCGAGCGCAAGCCGCTGTTGAAGCAACTCAACTTCCTCTTCATTGCACAGGCAAATCCCTACGGCAACTTCGTCAACCGGCGCGAAAACGAGCAGGGCCTGGACCTCAATCGCGATCATGTGAAGCTCGAGTCGCCCGAGACCCGGGCGATCCACATGGTGTTTCGCGCGTGGATGCCCGAAGTGACGCTCGACCTCCATGAAAAAGGGGATGACTACTACCGGGTATCAACAGGGTGCGTTTCGAATCTGAACATCAATCCCGGCCTCGAGCGCTATTCGAGAGAAAAGATCTTTCCGGCGATCGAAAAGAAGGTGGCCGCGGACGGCTTCACCTGGCATGAGTACCTGGTCTCGGAAACGGTGGGCAGCAACCAGGCCGCGGGCGCGCCTGACCGTCCGGCGCAGGGCCAGCCGCGCGAGATTCAGATGAGGCCGAGCACCACGGACCTGAATGACGGCAGGAACAGTCTCGGCATCTATGACAGCCTCTCGTTTATTCAGGAGTGTTCCTCGCGCCGTGACACGCAGACTTTGCAGGAGAGGTCGCGCTGGCAGTATTCCGGAATAACCGGCCTGCTCGAAGCAGTGGCGGGCGACAGTAAAAAGGTGCTTTCGCTGGTGCGCGGCAGCCGTGCGGATCTGGCTCGGAGAGCAGGCAAGCCTTCGCCCGACAATGCCGTACATCTCAAGATGGACTATGTCCGCGATCCCAAGGAGCCCGAGCTTGCGCTGAAAGCCTTTGCGCGTGCGGCCGGGGCGCGCGGGAATCCTGCTCAAAATCCCACCGTCGAAACGCAGGTGGTGAAAAACTGGCTTCCCAAGGTCGAGTCCCGGCTGGCAGTGCCTCGGCCGCTCGGCTACATCATTCCGGCGGAACACCAGGATGTAGTCAAGACGTTGCTGGATCACGGGATCAGCGTCGGCGTCTTCAGCAAGAGCACGGCTGTCACCGCTCAGACCTATCAGATCAGGGAGATCGTTCCGGCTAAGGTGGATTACGTGGCCCCGGAGAGAATCGATGTTGAAGTAAAGCCCGGCAAAGTCACGACACAGAAGGGCGATTTCTATGTCTCTGTTGAGCAGCCTGCCGCCAATCTCATTTCGTGCCTGCTCGAGCCGCAGTCCGAATATGGCCTGATCCGCTACCAGATGTACAAGCTCGTGCCGCAAAAAGGTTCCTCTTTCCCATTCGTTCGGGTCGTCAACGGCAAGCCGGCAGTAGTGCCGTACGGTGCGCCGGCGGCCAAACGATAGCAAAGAGGATCGCCAGGAACTCGAGACACGGTCCCCTGACGAGAGAACACCTGCGGGGCGGCAAAAGTTCTTGGACGCCGACAAGATCAAAACTGTCGGCGTCCAGAGATCTATTCTTGCCATTCACTCATGAATAATACGGATTAAGCCTTGCCCTGCACATGGTCTGCAAATGTTCAATGGGGAGAATAACTATGGGATTAATATGACGCTGAGTTTATTGAACCCTCCTGCAGACAGGCGACTCTATGTATATACGTGGTTCCATAACAGTGCGACGGCGGTGACCTGTATTCTCTGATCGTCACCGTGATCGCGATCTTTTCAGGCAGAAAGCATGGTGGAGGGTGCCTTGTATGAACAAGCGTTGGATCCTGTCCCTGGTTTTCTTTTCGATGATCTGCTGTGTGCTTCCCGCCCAGGAGAAGGGAAAGGTGGGATTAAACATAGGATTCCCGACCTATGGAATGACCTGGAATTTAACCGAACGATTTGCCCTCAGACCTGAAATTACATTTTCAAGGTCAACTGCAAACTCAAGAGCACTAGCGGTCCCTCCTTCCGTCGCTCCTTCACCCCTCGAATCAAAGTCATACTCGATCTCAGGGGGTATCAGCGGGCTTCTCTACATGCATAAATGGGAAGATCTGAGCGTCTACGTCAGCCCTCGCTATCTGTACTCGTGGTCGAAGTCTCAGTCTAATCAGACAACCGGAACTATTCTCAGTGACGCCAAGAGCCCCTTCCATAGCATTTCCGGCGCTCTCGGAGCTCAATACACCCTTAACAAGAGATTCGGCCTGTTCGGCGAAGCCGGGTTGGGATATGGCTGGGGACATAGTTCCTCCAACTCTTCCTCCGCTTCTTTTTCTGTACGGAGTGAGTCACATAGCCTAAGCCCCAGGGGCAGCGTTGGATTGATCTTATACCTGAAATAGTGAGACGAACTGATAATGGTCTCGAAGTAACGGGGGCCCACCGCATTCAGATCGACGTACTTCTGGTCATCGGGCTGCCACTGGTATCCTTCGGCAGTGAAGTCCTGGTTCCAGCGGGTACCGCTGAGCGGCGTGATGAACGCCAGGCTCAGCGACTGCACGCCCGGGAGTGTTTCCACGCCGGCGCGCAGCCGCTCATAAAAATCGCGCAGCCGCTGGCCTTTGTACCCGTTCCGGCTCGGGTCCACAAACACGATCACCGTGTGATCACTGCGGAACCCGGAATCGATCGCGCGCAGATTGCCGAGGCTGCGAATGAAGAGGCCAGCCCCGATCAGCAACATCAGTGAGAGCGCGACCTGTGCGACGACCAGCGCATTACGCAACGTCAGCCGTGAAGGGCCCGTCGAGCCCGGCACTTCGTCCTTAAGCATGGGAACCAGGTCGGGGCGGGTGCAGCGCAATGCGGGGGCGATGCCGGATAAGACACCCGTAATCAGAGAAACCGTGAAGGTGAATCCCAGGAGCCGGAGGTCCGGCGACACGTTCAGGACAACTTGATTTGACCCCAGCTGAGGAACGAATCCGAGCAGCAGGCGCACGCCGAAATAGGAAAACAGCAGTCCGGCCGCGCCACCCAGCAATGCGATGATAATGCTCTCGATGAGCAGTTGGCCCGTCAGACGCGACCGGGTTGCTCCAATCGCTAACCGGACAGCCATTTCGCGTTGCCGGGTCGCTCCGCGTGCCAGCATCAGGTTGGCCACATTGGCACAGGCAATGAGCAAGACCAGGCCGACCACAGCCATCAGGACGAGCAACGGCCTTTCCAGCCGGTTCCGCACAAAAGAGTATCCACGTGCAGCGGGCTTCAGCACGATCGGTTTCGCTTGCTGGACACGTGAATTCGGCGCGTCGCGTCGTTCTGCCGCCTCCTGTTGGCGATAAACGCCGTACAGCTCGGTTTCCGCCTGCTGGATGGTCGCTCCGGGTTTCAACCGGCCCACCGCCTGCATCCACCAGTAGTGCCGATTGTTCCAGCGCGTAAACGGATCCCCCGTCACTTCACTCCGCATCATGAGAGGAATGAAAAGATTCGGAGAGGCGGTTACATCCGTGCCCCGGAACCCTCGGCGTGCAACACCGACGATAGTAAACGGGAAACCATTCAGCAGCAGCTTGCGGCCGACCACGCCCGCATCGGCATTGAACCGGCTCCGCCAATATTCAAAGCTGAGGACCACATAGGGAGAAGCGCCCGGCTTGCGATCATCCTCGGCATCGAACAGCCGGCCGACGGCAGGCCGGACGCCGAGCACGCCGAAGTAGTTTCCGGAAACGGTGAGCGAATACGCGAGCTCGGTGTTATCGCCCGAGCCTCCGTTGCCCGCCTGCATTCCCAGCGGCTGCACTCCGGTGCTGTACGCCGCCAGACCACTGAAACTGTGGTTGTGATCGCGAAACGCCGTGTAATCCGGATAGTTCCATGAGGTATTCGTACCGGTCGTCACCAGGTACAGTTCCTGCGGCGACCTGACGGGCAGCCACTTCAGCAGCACCGTATCGACCAGGGAGAAAATCGCCGTGTTCGCTCCAATCCCCAGCGCCAGCGACAAAACCGCTATCGTCGAGATGCCCGGCGTCTTCCAGATCATGCGCAGCGCATAGCGAAACTCCGCCGCGCGGTTATCGATCCATACCGGCAGGTTCACCTGGCCTCCTCATTTAGGACGTTAGACGTTCCTGGAAGCCAAATAGTCGGCCGCCTCGATTATTTTTCGTGGAGAGGATATTTGTTTTGGCGGGGGACCACACCTTTATGAAATCTGATGAGTTTGTCCCACTGTGTGTCTGCCGGAAAATCGAGTCCAAAACCCGGGTCGGAATAGAGATCCTGATATGCAAGATTCGGGGGCAACGGGAAATAGATGGAAAGCCCGTGGCTCCCCGAATTTGCCGGACCATGACCCTCTGCAAGAACACAAGCGTTCAGACTCTCCTGAGCCTTCCGGATCAGCGTTTTTATTTCGGCTCGGGTTTCCAGCGCACCGTACTTCTCGAGAAAATCGTACAAATCGATGCTGAAGTAGTCGTTGTAGTTCTGGACAGAACTCCAGATGGCATCGATCCGGTCATTCATTGCCAGAGGTTGAGCCAGGAGCGCCGTGCTGAGCGCGTTCAGGTCCGCGACCAATTGGCTTATCGCCCTGGTGTCAATCGCGCTCATGGTGTAACTGCCTCCGATGCCGGTTCCAAATCTTGATTGAATGGCGGGCATGTTTTTGACGATGGAGTCCACAATGCTGCGGCCGAGCTCTTTATTGCCGATTACCGGATCCGCTTCCAGTGTGCTGCGGATGAACTGAATCGTGCCAAACCAGATGTAGGCGCTCAGGTCTTCGCTGCCGACGTATACGTCCGTCCAATCCCGGAGCTCATAAACGGACTCCAGCTCGCCCATCAGACAGGGTGCGGTAAATAGAGCCAGATCCACGCCCCCGGCCCGGCTGATGGCGCGCTGCATTTCATCCATGCTCAGGATGTCGCTGCTGCTCTGATCGATGCAACAGCCTTGCCAGCCTTGACCATGGTCATAGAATGCCAGGACGTACCGTTCCGCAGGAAAGTCTGTCTTCGCCTTCATGATGAAGTCATACAGAGTGTTTGAATCCCCCATGTTCTTTTCATCGGGAGGGTCGATCACGGCCAAGGATCGGTTCGGATTGACATAGTAAAGGGTTGTGGGTCTGTCCGCGGTCCCCTCGAGGATGAGCACATCCAGATTGGGTCCCGAGTAGGCTTCCAGAGAAAAATCTCTGGTGGGAACGTAGGCGTTGGGGAATTTCGCATCGTCGTAGAAGAGAAGGGCCCAGCTCCTCAGCTTCGACGGACCTGCCAGTGCTTGTCCTCCGAAGAAGAGATGCCGGTCCTGCGCCTGGGTGCCGATGACATAAAGCGGCATGGGAACCGACTGACTGGTCTCTATCGAAAGCATGTCGAAGTCCCACGGGTTGAGGCCGAGCATCCTTTCCGGCAAGGCCGCATATTTCTGCCGGGGGCCGATCAGGACCTCGGCATTTGTCAGTTCCACTCCATCCCTATAGGCTCGGATGAGCGCGTTCGTGGACGATCCCGCGGGGTTCTGAATGGCGATCCCGAACCAGTCAAACCAACTCCTCATGGGATTGGGCAGGAACCATTTCCGGCTCGTGTCCCCATTCGCGAAGAACTCGCAGGAGGATTCAGACTCTCGATAGCGATAACTGAGTCTCACGGACAGTGCGCCTCTGCCGGTGATCAGGGCGGAACCGCTCCCAGGCAGCCGGCCATCCCGGCCGGTCGAAAAAGTGACTGAAGCTTTCGGCGGCATCTTTTGGGAGATGGTGTTGATCTCAGTCCCGGAGTCGTCATATTGGTGCAGACTGAAGGTGGCCGGGTCTGCTCCGAAATTGTAAATGACCACCTGGGTGCTCCAGAGATCTCCGCCGATATGCGGCACGAAGAACCGTCTTTCGCCTGCCGCGCCGCCGACCCGGTCGCCGGCGAGGAAAAGATGCCGGCTTTGATCCGGCACCCCCGAGATCCCGAGAGGGGCCGGAATCGGTTTGTCCGATGTAACGAAAACGGCGTCCACCTCGCGCGACTCGAGGTTCCACAACTCCGCGCTCAATGCCAGTCGCTTCCGATTGGGTTTGAGAGGGAAGGAGGCGCTCTTCACTTCGACGCCGTCCTTGAAAGCGGTCATGGAGATTGAAGCCGTCTGCTTGCCGAGGTTAGCCACCACGACGCCGAACCATGAAAACAAATCTCCTCGTGAATTCGGGACCAACCATTGAGTGCCGTCGGCGTCGGGGTCCACGAAAAGCTCGCACAGCGATTGGCTGTATCCATACTGATAGCTCAGTTTAACCCGGATCTTATCCTCGTCGGTGCTGACGGCGGCTACGCCCCCGGCAAGCAGATCCTCTTGCGTCAGGGCAAGATGTCCGTGAGCCACTACTGTCCAGAGGGTTTCCGGGCCCTTGATGCCGGCGTCATTCCACTGCCGGAGCGTCGCGGTTGCCGCGCGGTCTCCCTCGTTGTAGAGCGTGATGGAGGTGATCCATCCGTCCCCGGCTATATGCGGGATTTGAAAGACGTGGTAAGCCGCCAATGGAGGGGAGATCCACAACCAGGCTCCTAATAGCAATCCCGTTCGTCTCATCACTAAGTAAGATGTTGGGTATGGACAATCAGTTCAAAACAAACAAAATATCAACGCAGTCTCCCATGCACCGGGGGTGCACCCAGGTGCATGAAAATGTTATTGTGCCCCGTAAGGCTTGCGATGGACGAAGGTCGTATTCTCTGTGATGCTTTCGAGCTCGAAACGCAGTCTGACCTGGTCGCC